>CANRNK010000015.1 GCA_947631985.1 uncultured Lachnospiraceae bacterium
GCATCTAAACTAAGATATATCATGAAAACAACAGGTGCAGGATTATCTCCGTTCGATAGCTGGTTGATTCTTAGAGGAATTAAGACACTTGGCATCAGAATGGAAAAATCAGAGAAGAATGCTAAAAAAATAGTCAACTGGCTTTTGAAGAACAAAAGTATAAAACGTGTTTATTATCCTGGAATCAAAGGAAATGCTGGTTATGAAATCTGTAAAAAGCAGGCAAGAGGATTTGGAAGTATGATTACGTTTGAAGTGAAGTCAAAAGAACAGGCACTTTCCATATTAAAGAATAGGAAGCTAATCCAATTTGCAGAGAGCCTGGGGGGTGTCGAAACATTAATCACTTACCCGATTACGCAGACACATGCGGATGTTTCACCAGAAGCATTACGTAAAAATGGAATTACAGATTGTATCTTGCGACTTTCTGTTGGAATTGAAGACAGTAGAGATTTAATTCGGGAACTGAAGAGGGTTATTAGTTAGGATAGAATACCGCTTGTCTGCTGTACTCATTGACAGTAGACAGGCTTGTTTTATCTTATAAACTAAAAGATTGACAAAACAGTTTCATAAAAGTAAGATTACAAAAAATAGGAAAGAATGGTAAAAAAATGATAAATAAAATCCGCTTGATTGAAGAATTTCTCAGATTGTCCGCAATTGATGCGCATAGCTTTCAGGAAAGAAAAAAGGCAGACTATATCATTGAACGCCTAAATGAGCTGTGTTTTAAGGTGGAGGAAGACCAGGCGGGCTCCATCTATGGAGGGAATGCGGGCAATTTATATGCATATAAAAAGGGAGAAATAGAAGGACCTCCAATTCTTTTTTCGGCACATTTGGA
Organism: uncultured Lachnospiraceae bacterium; assembly: GCA_947631985.1. Taxonomy (GTDB): domain Bacteria; phylum Bacillota; class Clostridia; order Lachnospirales; family Lachnospiraceae; genus SZUA-378. The sequence goes on from CANRNK010000015.1 coordinate 851, forward strand.
TACCGTAGCGCCAGGGGAAGGAATCAAAGTAATGCAAACCCAGGAAGGTATGCTGGTGAGTGATGGCACTACGATACTAGGTGCTGATGACAACTCAGGATTATCGGCAATTCTAGAAGCGCTGCAATCCATTCATGAGTCCCAGGAGAAGCATAGAGACTTGGAACTTTTATTTACCATTGGAGAAGAGGCTTATTTAAAGGGAAGTCAGGTATTTGATTATTCTAATATAAGGGCAAAGCAGGCATATGTCCTTGATCTGAGTGGAAAAGTTGGAACTGCGGCAATCGCTGCACCAAGCGTACTTTCCTTTACGGTAAGCGTCACTGGAAAAGCATCCCATGCAGGATTTGCACCTGAAGAGGGAATTCATGCAATTGAAATAGTTGCAGATATCATTTCTAAGATACAGCAGGGAAGACTTGATGAAGAGACAACACTTAATATTGGATTTATAGAGGGAGGCACTGGTACCAATATTGTGCCTGCATCCTGTGTTTTTAAAGGAGAAGTCAGAAGTCTGAATCACGAGAAGGCGGAAAAGTTATTAGAACAGGTTGAAAAAAAAATAAAAACAGAAACGCAAAGGAAAGGTGCATCTTACAAAATGGAGACAAGTGTCGGCTGCAAGGCATACAGAGTGGATGAAAAGTCGGAAGTGATCCAAAGCTTTGAAAGAGCATGTAGAAAGGTAGAGATTTCACCAAACATGATGACAACATTGGGTGGAAGTGATAACAATAATTTTGCGCAACATGGAATCGAGGGAATTGTGCTGGCCTGTGCGATGGAACAGGTGCACTCCTGTCAGGAATATGCAGAAATTGCGGAACTAGAAAAAATAACCCAGATAACATATGAACTCATGAAAAGTGTGACTGTAAAATGAACTTAACTCACAGAATACGATGCAATGAATTCCGTGATTTGAGCAGGAAATACTAGGTAGATTACGCTAAATCTGCTATAATAGATTTCGTAAATAAAAGAAGTGAGAACTGACCCTTTTATACATAAGTTTGTGTAGGTAGCCTGAAGAACGCAGCCTGAAAGAAAGGCAAGGGTATTAATATGGAAAATAAAACACTTCATAGTATATTTGAAAAAGAACAATATAATAACCAGGCAAATTTAGTGTATATCAATACATTGATTATTTGCGGGATTATGTCGTTCTTTTATTTTTTTACAGTTGGAAGTAAATTTGTCGTTGTGTTGAATGCGGCTGCGATTTTGGTCTCAGGAATCTCCATCTGGCTTAATTACCAGCATAGATATAAGCTTAGTTCCCTTGTGTTTATTGGATATGTAACAATGGTAGCCACAGTAGAGATTATTTTGTTCGGATTCACATCGGGATATCAGTATTACTTTTTAAACATGACGGTACTGATTATGTTTACCAGTTGGAAGCATTGGCAAAAGCTATTAGGTGCTGTGATAGAAGGCTCTATTTTTATCTTACTTTTTTTCATCCTATATGAAAAAGATGCGGTGATCCAATTGAATCATAACATTCTCTTTTTTATACATACATTTAACGTAGTTGCGAATATCGCGGGCGTTGGAAACTCATCAAATTATTACATTAGTATCGCAACAAGGAACCATAGGAAAATACTAAGTCTTGCAATGAAGGATTACCTGACGAATTTAATGAACAGAACTTCTTTTGATAATTATTTGACAGAAACATTTCAACTACGCTCTTTTCAGAAGCAGGCATTGGCGATTTTATTTTTAGATATCGATTTTTTTAAACGAATTAATGATACCTATGGACATCTGTGTGGAGATGAGATATTACGCCAGTTTGCAGATATTCTGGCTAAAAATGTAAGAGAACATGACTTTGTGGCAAGATACGGTGGGGAAGAGTTTGTTATCATTGCACCAATGGAGCGGCCAGAGCAATTAGAACAGTTATCGGAACGTTTGAGACAGGAAGTGGAAGCCAATTCCTTTCAGTTTGGGGCACAGGAAATGAGAATCACGGTCAGTATTGGAGCAGTTTACATTGACCAGTCAGCTTCGATTGATCAGCACCAGGCGATTGATCGTGCAGATAAACTCCTGTACCTTGCCAAAACGGAAGGCAGAAATAGAGTTAAGATTGAGTGCGTTAATCAGGGAACATAAATCAAAAATAGAAAGGAGATGCAAATGCAGACGAAAATCAAAATTGAGCACATTGCAATGTACGTGAATGACCTGGAACGTACGAAAGAGTTCTTTGTAACTTATTTTCATGCAAAGGCGAATCGGGGTTACCACAATTCTCAAACTGATTTCAGGTCCTATTTTCTTAAATTTGAAGAGGGCGCAAGAATTGAAATTATGAAAAGACCCGAGATGCAGGATGAACCTAAGCCAATAGCACGAACAGGATATGTTCATCTGGCATTTAGTGTTGGAAGTCAGAAAAAGGTAAATGAGTTGACCGATTGGCTCAGACAGGATGGCTATGAAGTGTTAAGTGGTCCAAGAACAACAGGAGATGGCTATTATGAGAGTAGTATTGTAGGCATTGAAGGCAATCAGATTGAGATAACGATCTGATTTGTGAATCTTGGCAGAAAGGTGTCATGTTAAGGGTTGTGACATAGTTATTTAATAGAAAAAGAGGCTGTAAATGGAACAAATAGAAGCCAAAACAATACTTTCAGGGTATCGGGAAAACAACCCCTGGTTTGGACATCACTATAATATGAATCTATATAAAGGCTGCAATCATGGCTGCATTTACTGTGATAGCAGAAGTGACTGTTACGGTGTAGAAGAATTTGACAGAGTAAGGGCAAAAGAAAATGCCCTTACTCTGGTTGCATCTGAATTAAGATCCAAGCGTAAAAAAGGTGTTGTGGGGACCGGTGCTATGAGCGATCCTTATAATCCATTTGAAAAAGAAGCAAAGCTGACAAAAGGGGCACTGCAATTGATAGATCAGTATGGGTTTGGCATATCGATTGCAACAAAAAGTGACCTGATTCTTCGGGATCTGGAGCAATTACAGAAAATTGCAAAGCATTCTCCTGTGCTTACCAAAATAACGGTCACATCTGCCTCGGATGACATCTGCAAAAAGGTAGAACCCAATGTAGCACCTTCTTCGATGCGATTCCAGGCAATTAGAGAATTATCCAGGGGCGGAATATTTACGGGGATTCTCCTTATGCCGGTGTTACCATTTATTGAGGATTCAGAAGAAAATATAATTGCAATCATTGAACAGGCACGGGAACATGGAGCGAAATTTATCTATCCGGCTTTTGGGGTTACACTACGGCAGAACCAAAGAGACTGGTTTTATAATAAGCTGGACCTTTCTTTTCCAGGAATAAAGGAGCAATATATTGCAGCCTTTGGGAATAACTACGAATGTCGTTCTCCCAATGCAAAAAAATTGTGGAACATATTTAGAAAAAAATGTGAGGAATTTGGGATTTTATATAAGATGGATGATATTATAGAGGCCTATCAGAAGTCTTATCAGATTGTTCAAATGTCGTTATTTGAGTAGGCAGAATCGCTCTTAATAAAGGAAAGATAGAAAGTAATGAGAATAGAGTAAAAAGAGCAGTTTTGTAAAAAAAAACCGCTCTTTTTTGTATATTTAGTTAAATTTCGAGAAATAAACTGTTAATAAAAGAATAAGAATTAAAGTGAGAAAGTATTTGATTCGAAATACGATACAGTTTATACTAGACAAAGAGAGACTGGAATAAATGTTCGACAATTTAAGTGGGACAGAACGTATTAGGGGGGTACTATGAAACATACTTTCTTGAATTCTATCAGAGTTCGAATCATCGTGACTGTTATCATACTGATTAGTGCGCCGTTTGCAATCTTACAGATGTCCAATATCGTGCTTGTCTATGGAAAGCTGGAGGAAAAGACAGTCTATACAACGGAAGCATTAGCCGTATCCATTGCGACAAATGTATTTGAATATGTTCGTGGAGCGTATAATGATTCTCTTCAACTGTCTCAGAATAAAGAAGTGGTGCTCGGAACACCTGAAGGTAAAAAAATTCTGGAAAGAGCAGTTCTTCAATTTCCCCATTTTACGCATTTGTATATGCAGGATATGACGGGAATGCAGACAATTCGGGCGGGTGGTGAATTGGCAAATCGTGCAGACCGGTGGTGGTTTCAAAAGATGTTGAAGGATCCAACGGGGTTTGTAAGTGATGCCTATATCTCGGTGAATAACAACGTGCTAGTCACTTCAATTTTTCTGCCGATGTATGTCGAAAGTGATCTGGTTGGTATCTATGGTGCAGACCTGACATTAAACTCAATTCAAGACCAGATTGGACAATACTGGGACGAAGATATTTCCTATATTGTAATGGACAGCAAAGGGACAGTATTAACAAGTTCTGACATCAAACAGGGAGAGTACATTAATTATATTGAACGCACAAAACGGACGGTATTACTGGATGAAAATGGAAATTATGTTCTCGATGCCGAGGGGCAGATTATTACCAATGTTGAGAAGATAAAATTATCAGATTCCATGAAAACGATCATATCGAATGCGCTTGAACTGAAGACGCAGTCATTTCAATTTAGAGAGAATCAGGATATCATTGCCTGTGCTTATCAGCCAATCAATCTGCCTGGAACATCTGATGACTGGTCTGTCATTGTGTTTCAAAAACAAACGGATTATGCAAGTATCGTAATCCTGACAGTTCTCTTTCTTCTATTAATCCTTTTATGTATTTTCATTACATTCCGCCAGATTAACAAACAGATCTTAAGCCCTGTCTTAAGAATTCAAAGAGATATGGCAAGCCTTGCCGCAGGTAGCATGGACGTGAAGATTGATATACCAGAACAAAATGAATTAGGTGAATTGGCATCCGATATTAATAAAATGGTAGCCTCCCTAAAAAGTCACCAGCAGCGACTGGATGAACAAGAAAAGATGGCAGCGCTTGGAACTTTGGTTGCAGGAGTAGCGCATGAAATCAATACGCCACTTGGAATCGGAGTAACAACCTCGACCTATATGCAGAAAATTAATCATGAATGTAGACAGGCATTGGTGGAGGGGAAATTTACCAAGCAGGATTTACTTGAATATATGTCGACGATGAATGAAAGTCTGGAACTGTTGCAGTTTAATCTGGAACGTGGAAGTAATATTATACAAAGCTTCAAGAAAATTGCAGTCAATCAGACATCGGAGAACAAGGAAGTATTCTATGTAAAACAATACGTGCAGGATATTATAACGAGTCTGGTGCATGAATACAAAAACACGGGACATACAATCGAAATTGTGTGTGATGATGACTTGATGGTTACAAGTTATCCAGGTGCAATTGCACAGATTTTAACTAATTTTATTATGAATTCATTAACACATGCATTTACCAATATCGAAAATGGTAAAATGCTAATAAAGGCTTTCAGGCATAATGAATCGTTAATTCTGATTTATGAAGACGATGGGTGTGGACTTAAGGAAGAACAGAAAAGTCTGATATTCACTCCTTTTTATACAACGAACAAGCAGAAGGGTGGAAGTGGCCTTGGATTAAGTGTTGTCTATAATTTAGTGACGCAAAAACTAAATGGAAAAATAGAAGTTGAAAGTGAACAAGGAAAAGGCATCAAATTTAGCATCACAATACCACTACAGGAGGATAGCTTGAATGGATAAAAAAGATTTCATTGAATTAAATGATCAAAACTTGAACCTGGATTTCATGGGTTTGAGTGATGAGCGAGCGGATGAGATGATTCAGGAACTAAAGAAGCAACCCTATAAAATTATTATTTCTGATGATGATGTTGAAATTCACAAGATGACCAAGCTCGTACTAAAAGGATTTCAAATGGAGGGCGTTGGGCTACAGTTTATAGATGCGTATTCAGAAAAAGAAACAATTGAACTTCTGAAAAAAAATCCTGACACAGCAATTATACTTTTGGATGTTGTAATGGAAGATAATGATTCCGGACTTCGGGTTGTTAGATTTATGCGGGATGAAATGAAGAACAATTTGACGCGAATCATATTAAGGACTGGACAGCCTGGTGTTGCACCTGAGGAGCGGATTATCGCAGATTACGAAATAGATGACTATAAATCTAAGGCAGAGTTAACAGTACAGAAACTGATTAGTACTATTTATGTATGTCTACGGGCACATAAGAATATTAAAGCCCTGGACCGACACAAAGAAGGACTTCACAGGGTAATCAATGCATCCCACGATCTTTTTAAATATCATTCTTTTACGGAATTTTTAAACGGGATGCTACAGCAGGTCATCGCATTATATGATGTGGAAATAGATTCTTTTTATGTGAGAGATGAAAAATTTTCCATGAGTGGAATGGCCTTTATTAAGATTATGGATTCAGCACAGGTTTTGGCTGGCACAGGAAAATACGAAAAGCTGATAGGGCAGACACTGGAACTGCAGTCCTGTTCACCACATCTGAGAAAGTTAATTGAACGGTTTGAACAGTCTGATGAGTCGGAACTGGTGATACGGGAAGGAAGTTATCTTGGAATCTACAAGCAGAATATGGATAAGCTTGTAAAGAATTACATCGTACTTGAAGCAGATATCAGTAACGATAATATTGAATTGATCAAATTATTTCTGACCAATTTTTCCCTTGCAATTGACAATTTTATACTGAATATGAATGCCAACGAAACACAAAAGGAAATCATATTCCGACTTGGAGAAGTGGTTGAAAATCGTTGTGATTCTACGGCAAATCATTTGAAGAGAGTATCAAAAATAACAGCCTGCCTCGCAGAAAAACTTGGATTTAACCAGGATATGATTCAGGCAATGTCGTTGGCAAGTGTGATGCATGATGTTGGTAAGATTGGAATCACTGATGCGATTTTACTCAAACCGGCTAAATTAGACAAAGAGGAATTTGAAAATATTAAGCTGCATACAACGATTGGTTACAATATTTTTAAAGACTCAAAACTTCCTGTTTTAAATCTTGCGGCACAGATTGCATTGAATCATCATGAGAGATTTGATGGAATGGGTTACCCAGGTGGCAAAAAAGGGGAAGAGACACCAAAAGAAGCACAGATTGTTGCGGTTGCGGATGTGTTTGACGCACTTCTTTCAAAGCGTTGTTATAAGGAGAAGTGGAAATTTGAAGATGCAATTTCCTATTTGGAGAAAGAGCGTGGAAAACAGTTTGCACCAGAAGTGGTCGATGCGTTTATGAAAAATATCGGTGAGATCTATGAAATTATTGGATCGCTTCCAGATGAGAACGATTAGATAGATGGAGTGATGAGACTATGCCGAATTTAAATAAAAGAAAGGCAATTTCTCCCAAAATACGTTTCATTGTAATCACAACATTTCTTTTGGTGTTGCTTTGTTTTGGCGTTTATTTTTATAAAATGGAAAATAAGACAATCACACTTCATTATGCTGCCTGGAATCTTGGGGACGCCCAGAATCCTTTGATGGAACGAAAAATGATAGAAGAATATGAAAAGAATAACCCCAATATTAAAATCATAATCGAAGAGTCATTTGTTGAAAATTATGATCTGGCAATGACAGAAGCTGCCAAGGCACAAACAATACCAGATGTGTTTATGTATAGTGGGAATGCTACAGTGGAAAGCAACGACTGGTGCCTGGACCTGACCAATATCGTGAAGAAAGATGACGAGTGGAACAAGATTCAATCTGTATTAACGGATGCGACCTACATGAAAGGAAAAGTGGTGGCGATTCCATCAGCAATCTATTTATATGGGTATTATTGCAATGAAGAGGTTGTTTTGGGAAGTGGATTAAAATTGTTAGATCAACCCATAGAACTAGAAACATTTATCGCGTATTGCAAACAGACAACGAATCTTTCGGAGGGCAGAATCGGACTTGGAGATGCCAGTTCTATTCCGGAATGGTATCCAGCGTCTGTGAACCCAAGGTTAGGCTGGTTTTCTTGGGATGGAGGAAAACTAAATCTGAACTCGGAGGAATTTATGGAGGGTATTGATTTAGCAAAATTATTTATGACAAAAAAGTATACATTTGGAATGCTAAATGAGCAGGAAAAAGCGAGTATGCAGGCTGAAGGTGATTGGCAAGCCTGGAGTGAAGGCAAAGTTGCTTTCAAATTTGATGGAACATGGTCGATGAGTAATTATGCTGAGATATCAGAGAAGATTAGCTTTGTTGGGATGCCAGGTGGAAGGACTTGTATCGTACCAGATTTTTTATTTCTGTCAAAAAATACCAGTCATCCAGAGGAAGCATATGAATTTGCAAAATATATGTCAGCCTATTCAGAAAAGGGGTTTCAAACTAGAATTCAACTGGCAAAAGAAAACGACTTTGAGGTCACTTCCTTGCCAATGATAGAAGATACGGATATCACGGAGGATTATTTTTCATTCATTCACATGAAGGGAATTGAGGAAGCTTATCGTAACTTCATGGAGCATCCAAAGGACGCCTATGTGGAAGCGACAAAAGTATTGCCAGGTTATCCGATGGCAAGATGGAATTATATGACTAATTTTAAGGTGATGGATAAGGAACATGCAACAATTGGAGAAGTGATTACAGCCTGTACCAGGGGAGAGCTAGATTATAGAGAAGTAGCAGATGAGATTAATTATCTTGCAAATTCAAGTATCTTAATGTATCCGCAGCAATTAAATAATTGAACCAGCAACTCATTTTTGCGATGCATGCGTTTTGGCAGGTTTGCTTAGTAAGCAGGCGCATGCTATAATGTAAGTCAGTGCACTAGTGACGCGTACTGAAATTATGAATACACAACTTGTAAAAGCCACTTTGGTAAAAGTGGCTTTTTTTTATTTTTTACAAGTAAAATACGCACATTTCGAAATGAATGGTGATATCAAAATGTGATTCACTGGAAAGAAGGTGCCAATGAAATATCCAATCATTGAAGTGACAATGCTAATTTCTATTCTTGGGTTGATTTTACTAACAATTCTAAGAATTGGGAAATATAGAAGAGTTAATATGATGAACGCTACTTTAACGGTCGAAGAACTGGAACTGCATGCGAAAAGATCTGCACTTACGCACGCAGTCACAGTTCAAAAAAATATAAGGAGCTGGCCGCTCAATCGAATTAATGACAATTATGCATTTATTAAGGCATTGTATAAAGACTTAAATGATGAGATTCGTCAGAAGAGAGCTGTTCCACCTGCAGCAGAGTGGATTTTAGATAATTACTATATTATTGAGGAAAGAACCAAAAGCCTTAGAAGAGATTTGACTAAAAAGGAGTATTACAGATTACCAGTCTTGAAAAAAGGTCCATTTAAAGGATATCCAAGAGTCCTTGCAATCGCAATGGAGTTTGTTGCAGTTGTAGATGGTCAGATTGATGAAGGAACATTACTGAAATATCTGGAGGCATATCAAAGTCACAGTGTTTTGTTTGATCGGGAGATTAGAATTATCCCGATGATGCTGCAGATTGCATTACTTGAAAATGTCAGAATGATCTGTGAGAACATAAAAGAAACCCAGGAACAGTGGAATCTTGCAGACGCAATGATTGACAAGTGGTGGTCGGATGAAGTAATTAATGAAGAAAAGATGATTGCTTCGTTTAAAAACACGTTGGAGAATACGGCAGATGCGGATTTGTCATTTATGGAACATTTATTTTACCGCTTTAGACGTTCTGGAAAGAGCTATATTCACGTATTAAGAGATATCAATGAATATCTCATACAATATAGTACAAAAATAGAGGAAGTTGCACAGAAAGAACATAATGCACAGGCGGTAAGCGCTGTTTCCATGGGAAACGATATTGTGAGCTTTAAATACATTGCCAGTCTGAATTGGACGGAGTTATTTGAAGCGCTTAGCTTTGTAGAGAAAATTCTAAGAGAAGATCCAGGTGAAGTCTATCTCAGCATGGATTCAAAATCAAGGGGACATTATCTGCGCCAGATAGAAAAATTATCAAAAATATATGGAGTGTCAGAACGTCATATTGCGCAGGCAGCAATTGAGCTGGCCAAGGAAGCAGCACATAACAATGAGCAGTTGAACGCTGTGAATAATGAAATGATTAGAAGAGCACATGTTGGATTCTATCTGATTGGGGAAGGACTTTCTAAGCTGGAGGAAGCACAAAAAAAGAAGGATAAATTTTATCGACGAATTTTAAAACAACTGAATCGGTATCAGGGGAATCTATATATAGGAATGATTCTTATTTTTACGGCTTTATTTATGGGAATTACTATCGGATATTGCAGCAGGCAAACGAATGGGATGAGTTGGCTTTATTGTATTTTAGCGGGTATCGTAATCCTGATTCCTGCATCAGAAGTAGCAATCTCGCTTGTGAACTGGTTTGTGGGAAAGATGAAGCAACCGGCCTTTTTCCCACGCCTTGAACTCAAAGAAGGAATACCAGTGGAACTTAGTACGATGGTAGTAGTTCCCACATTGCTTAATGACAAGAACAGAGTAGACGAACTCCTTAAAAATATAGAGAATCACTATCTGGCAAACAAGGAAGAAAATCTTTACTTTGCTTTGTTAGGTGGTTTTAAAGATTCAAACGCTGCCAGCACAATTGAAGACAACCCTATCTTAAAAAGAGCACAGGATGGAATCGATGAATTAAACAAACGTTTTGCAAGGGAAGAAACTCCTATCTTTTATTTTTTTCATCGTAAAAATATATTTAATGAAAATGACAATAATTGGACTGGCTGGGAACGAAAACGTGGTGCATTAATGGAATTCAATGATTTATTAAGAGGAGCAAAAAACACCAGCTTTCTGATTCACAGCAATCATCATCTCGAGCTGATTCCAATAAAATATATCATTACGCTAGATGCAGATACACTTTTGCCACTTGGAATGGCAAAAAAAATGATTGGAACAATGGCCCATCCACACAACATTCCAGTTATAGATCCAACGAGAAAGGTTGTTGTAGAAGGGCATGGCTTAATGCAGCCGAGAATCTCTTTTGATATGGATAGTTCGAATAAATCCCTCTTTTCGAGAATCTATACTGGTCAGGTGGGGATAGATCCTTATGCAAGTGCAATTTCGGATGTTTATCAGGACCTATTTGATGAGGGGATTTTTACAGGAAAAGGAATCTATGATCTGCAGGTATTTAGAAAAGTGTTACAAGATGTAGTGCCTGAAAATGCAGTGTTAAGTCATGACTTGTTAGAAGGCTCCTATGTAAGAGCGGCACTTGTCTCTGACCTGGAGTTGGTGGATTCCTATCCAGCCAAATACAACGCGTATATGGCAAGGCTACAGAGATGGATCAGGGGCGACTGGCAATTGATTCCCTGGTTAAGAAGGAATATCTACAATAAAAATAAAAAAATCATTTCGAATCCGCTATCCTATATTTCCATTTGGAAAATTGCAGATAATTTAAGACGAAGTCTTGTTGCACCATCGTTGATGCTTTTAATTGTCATGGCAATTTGTCTATTGCCCGGGAATGTGTTTTTTTGGCTGGGCTGTGTTGCCATTGTGATCTTGTTCCCGCTTTTTATCCATATTTTAGAACAGCTGATTGGGATAAGCTTAAAACTAAAATATAGTAGGCACCATTTGGCAGGATTTTTCGAGTTTCGCTCCTCTCTCTTGCAACTCTTGTTTAACGCGGTTTTTCTTCCCTATCAGGCAGCTATCGTTCTTCAGGCTATCTTTGTCACGCTTGTCAGAGTATTGATCACCAAGAAGAAAATGCTGGAATGGATTACTTCAGATGATGCAGAAAAAATGCAAAGTAGTTCCTTGAAGAGCTATCTAGCATCAATGGGATTAAGCTCGTTATTTGGAATATCTCTTGCAATCCTTGCATTTTTATTTAAGCCTGAAAATGTATTGGTGAGTTTATTCTTTATCTTGTTATGGGGGATTGCTCCCTTTCTTGCCTATTACATTAGCAAAGGAAAAACCACACCAAAAGAAGTGTTACAAGAAGATGAGTTAAAGGAACTAAGAATGATTGCCCGAAAAACATGGCGATACTTTGAAGAATTTGCCAATAAAAAAAATAATTACATTGCTCCTGACAATTACCAGGAAGAGCCTTTCAGGGGGATAGCACATAGAACTTCACCAACGAATATTGGTCTAGGGTTATTAGCAACCATGACAGCTAGAGACTTAGGGTATCTAAGTCTTGAAGAACTTATTCTTCAATTAGAAAGAACGATGGGAACCATTGAAAAATTAGAAAAATGGAATGGACATTTATGCAACTGGTATGATACAAAAACGCTGGAAGCGTTGAAACCACGTTATATTTCTACGGTAGATAGTGGGAACTTTGTGTGTTATCTCGTCACACTAAGACAGGGTTTACTTGAGTATCTAGGCAGACCACTGATTGATCAGACTGCAAGGAAAGGGATTGAAGATACCTATGCATGTGGAATGGGTATGGTTTCACCGTTTTTTGGTCAGGAGGTAGCTCAAGATGGGAATACAAATGGGAATACGAATGAAAGTCTATTCTTATTATCTTCCTGGCAGGAAATGTTAGAAAAGGCGATTGTTAATCCGAATATAAAAAATGTTACAAAGAATGTCTGGAATTATAAACTTGAGCATATGATTCGTGAGAATTTAAAAGAATTACAGCAATTTATGCCCTGGATTGCATTATTGGAGCATAGACCAGATTCTCTGATGGCAGACACAAGAAGTAACTTGGGAAACGAACTAGTCGGATGTATGGAGCAGAATACATCGATGGCAAAGTATCAGAATCATTGCAAAAAAATCTGCGAAAAAGCAGAACAAATGATAGAAATGAGTAATCAAACACAAGGTGTGATAGATGTTGAACTGACTGACTGGCTTGGGCAACTGATAGAAACGGTAAAAAAGGGAGCTGATCATATGGCTACATTTCGGTCTCGTTTTGAACAGATGATAGAAAGAGTTGACCAAATTTCAGAAGGCGTACATTTTGTGCCATTATATGATAAGAAGAGGCAGTTGTTCTCCATCGGATTTCATGTCGAGGATAATAGGCTGACCAATTCCTATTATGATTTATTGGCTTCAGAAGCGAGACAAACGAGTTACATTGCAATTGCACGTGGAGAGGTTCCGCCGAAGCATTGGTATATGCTGGGCAGATCTTTAACAGTTGTAGACAGGTATAAAGGCTTAGTATCCTGGAGTGGAACCATGTTTGAATATCTGATGCCATTAATTTTGATGAAAAATTATAAAAATACGTTATGGGATGAAACCTACTCATTTGTAATTAAGAGTCAGAAAAAATATGGAAAAGAACGACATATGCCGTGGGGAGCCTCTGAATCTGGGTTTAGTGCTATGGATACGCATCTGGATTATCAATATAAAGCCATTGGAGTACCATGGCTTGGTTTGAAAAGAGGTCTGATCGAGGATGCAGTTACAGCTCCCTATGCTACTTTTCTTGCGCTATTAGTAGATCCGAGAGAGGCTTACAAGAATATCATAACCCTTAAGAATGAAGGTCTTGAAGGTGGATATGGATACTATGAGGCTGCAGACTATACCCCGGAACGTCTTACGGAACAACAGGATAAAATAATAGTGAAAAGCTATATGGCGCATCACCAGGGGATGAGTTTACTTTCGCTCAACAACTATTTAAATAAAAACATTATGCAAACGAGATTTTCCTCTGACGCTTATGTTGAGGCGGCTAGACTGTTATTACAGGAGAAGGTACCAGCTAATATTGTTTATACCAAGGAAAGTAAAGAAAAAATTATGCCGTATAAAGGTGTGATTTACCATGATAAAGGTTCGTACAGATATTATACAAAGCCAGACGCTTATTTACCCAAAGCACATGTTTTATCGAATGGATATTATTCAGTTGTAACAACTGACAAGGGTACTGGTTACAGCCGTACAAAAGATTATGCAATTACAAGATGGCGGGAAGATTCTATTTTGGACCGGTATGGTATGTTTTTTTACATTAAAAATAAAGAGTCCGGAGAAACTTGGTCGGCAGCCTATGCTCCTTTTCATGTATTGCCAGAGGAATACGAAGTTGCCTTTACAGCAGATAAAACTTTAATAAAACGTAAAAATGGTGAAATTGAAACGTTAACCGAAATTATAGTGACTTCGGGAGACTATGCAGAAATTCGTAGAATTAAGCTAAAGAACAATGAAGAGAAAAGCTGTGATTTAGAAGTGACCAGCTATTATGAAGTTGTAATGGCAGAACAAAACAGTGATGAAGCACATCCTGCTTTTAGTAATTTGTTTATAGAAACTGAGTTTAACCAGGAATATCATGCTCTTTTAGCGCATAGAAGACCGAGAAGTGATAAGGATAAAGAAGTATGGGTAGCGCATATGGCTGTCATAGATGGCACACAGATTGCAGACATTCAGTATGAAACAGACAGGATGCAATTTCTTGGAAGAGGACGAGGAGTATCCAATCCAGATGCAATCGTTCGTGATAGGCCACTTAGCAATACGACCGGTAATGTTTTAGATCCTATTTTTAGTATCAGAGCTAAGGTAAAACTATTACCAGGTAAATCTGCCAGAATCTCTTTTGTAACCATGGTGGCAAATAGTAAAGAGCAAATGCTTGAGCTTCTTGAAAAATACAATAGCGTCGAAAGCTGTGACGCTGCATTCTGGCTGGCGGTTATTAGAAGTCAGGTAGAAACAAAATATTTAAACATTAAGGCGCATGAGATGGAACTGTATCAGAATATGATCTCTGATATTCTGTTTTTGAGTCCACTTCGTCAGGAATGTGCCAGCAATCTTTCGCAAAATAAAAAAGGGCAGTCTGCATTATGGGCACACGGTATTTCAGGAGATCATCCAATTGTTGTTGCGAAAATCAGAAAAACAGATGATGTATCAATACTCTATGAGTTATTAAAAGCACATGAATACTGGAGAATCAAGGATTTAAAAGTTGATCTTGTCATCCTGGTAATGGAGGAGTATAGCTACCAGAATCCAGTCTTTGCACTGGTGAAAGATATTATAGAATCTAATCAGTCAGCTGATCAGCTTCAGAAGAAAGGTGATATTTTTATTTTGAATCTTTCCATGATTCCAGCCGAAGATCAGTATTTATTTGCTGCGGTAGCACGATTATGCTTTGATGGACAAAAGGGTGGCATAAAAGAGCAATTGAAGTATTTACCGGAGATGGAGTTGGCTCCTTTTATAGAGCCGGATGATGCAATGGGAACGATAAGTTTTGACAAGGAAAAGGAACAAGGAGAGGTTACGGCGTTCGTTGAAAATGAAATGCAGCAACTTGAGTTTTTTAACGGAATAGGGGGTTTTACTGCTGATAACCAACAATATAATATGATTTTAGAGAATGAGCAGACAACACCTGTTCCATGGTCTAACATTATTGCAAATGAAGTGTTTGGTTTTCTGGTGACAGAATCAGGAGGAGGATATACCTGGTGCGAAAATAGTCGTGAGAATAAGCTGACACCATGGTCTAATGACCCTGTGAGTGATTCGCCGGGTGAAGTATTTTATCTGAGAGATGAGGCAGTCAATATCTGGTCATTGACACCATTGCCAATTCGTGAAAAAAGTCCGTATGTCGTGGAACATGGATTTGGCTATAGTGTATTCAAGCATACAAGTCATGGAATAGGACAAACGCTGACACAATTTGTACCGCTGAAAGGGACCTTGAAAATCAGTTTGATTCAGTTGAAAAACGATAGTGCCAGAGAACGGAATCTTTCTCTGACCTATTATCTCACTCCGGTCTTAGGGGTTAGCAGCCAAGAAACAGCGATGCATCTGATCACTGGTTCTACACAGGAAGGAATTGTAACCGTTCAAAATGGATACAATCAAGATTTCGCCAATCAGGTACTTTTTATGGATACGTCAGAAAAAACGAGAAGCTTTAGTGGTAATCGTAAAACATTTATTGGACAGGGCAGTATGCAAATACCAGAAGAATTAACGAGAAGGCAACTTTCCAATCAAGTGGGAGTTGGATTTGACCCTTGCGTTGCGATGCAGATTAACGTGACAATCCCAGCTGAAGAGACGGTTCAGCTTGTATTTGTAATGGGAACAAGTGCATGCACAGCAGATATTCTTTCGGAAATAAAAACATACAATACGGTAGAAGGCGCTAGAAAGGCACTTGATGAAGTCAAAGAATTCTGGCAGGAGAAGCTTGGTGTAATACAAGTTACAACACCGGATTCTGCGATGAATCAAATGATGAATGGACATTTGTTATATCAGGTCATTGCCTGCAGACTTTGGGCAAGAACTGCATTTTATCAGGCAGGTGGAGCATATGGGTTTAGAGATCAGCTACAGGATACGCTTGCTACCTTACCAATTTGGCCAGAATTAACAAAAGCACAGATTATCAAACATGCCAGTCATCAGTTTGTGGAAGGCGATGTCTTACATTGGTGGCATGAACCTGCCAACAAGGGGACGAGGACCCGTATTTCTGATGACTACTTGTGGCTTCCCTATGTGGTATCAGAATACTTGAGTGTGACAGAGGACAAGTCCATTTTAGAGGAAGAAATTGCGTTTTTAGAATGTGAGCAGTTAAAAGAATATGAGGAAGAGCGTTACGTGAGCCCTTGTATAGCAGAAGAGAGAGGTGCGTTGTATGTACATTGTATTCGTGCAATTGAAAACGGATTTCATTTTGGAGAACATGGACTGCCACTCATGGGAGGTGGAGATTGGAATGATGGCATGAATCGGGTTGGCAAGGAAGGAAAAGGTGAGAGCATCTGGCTCGCCTGGTTCTTAGTTACGATTCTTAATCGATGGATCCCAATCTGCATGGCGAATCAGGAGCCGGAACGTGCCGCAAAGTATACAGAAATTTCCGAAAAGCTGGTGTTCGCGATTGAGGAATATGGCTGGGACGGAGATTGGTACAAGCGCGCATATTTTGATGATGGTACACAATTAGGATCTGTAAATAATGGGGAATGTAAGATAGATTCCCTGGCACAGACATGGGCGGTTCTTTCAGGTGCAGGAAATCCGGAAAGGGCTCTTCATGCAATGTCCTCGGTAGAAGATTACTTGGTAAGTCATAACGATGGAATTATTAGATTATTAACCCCGCCCTTTGATACGGGGCAGATGGATCCTGGGTATATAAAAGGATACGCACCAGGTGTCCGTGAAAATGGAGGCCAGTATTCCCATGCTGCAGCCTGGGTTGTAGCAGCGTTTGCAAAACTTGGAGCTGGAGATAAAGCATTTGAATTATTTGAGATGATGAATCCAATTAACCATGCCAGAACGAATCTGGAACTTGGAACTTATAAAGTAGAACCTTACGCCATGACAGCGGACGTCTATGGTTGTGCGCCACATATTGGTCGTGGAGGATGGAGCTGGTACACAGGTGCGGCTGGATGGATGTACCAGGCTGGATTAAGTGGTATTCTGGGAGTTCGCAGAGAAGGTTCAGACCTGATTATAAACCCTTGTATTCCAAAGAAATGGCATCAATTTTCCATTCAATATTCCTTTGAACAGACAATATATGACATTCAGGTAAATAATCCTGATGCAATCAGTCAGGGTAGCGTTATGATTTTGCTTAATGGAAAAGAAGTACTTGATAACAAAATTTCATTAATTGGAGGGCTGGAACCTCAAACAGTCATAGTTACAATGAAGGCATTATAATACATAACTTTAAAAAAGTTGAGAGTAAAATCTCAACTTTTTTCTTGGAATTGTTCTGGAATACAACTTGCTGTGCAGTATCAATTTATGTATTATATAGATATGCAATAAAAAAAGCATATAGGATAAAACACCTGTATTAATTGAATTAAATAATTTGTGGGGAGAATCAATTGAAATATATTGGGGAATTAATACAGAGTAAATATAAAAAAAGAAGAGGAGTTTATCTGTGAATATACAAATCTTTGGGACAACAAAATGTTTTGAGACTAAAAAAGCACAAAGATACTTCAAAGAGCGTGGGGTCAAATTCCAATTGATTGACTTGAAAGAGAAAGGCATGAGCAAAGGCGAACTAAATAGTGTGAGCCAGGCAGTGGGTGGGTTGGAAAAGTTACTGAATCCAAAGTGTAAAGATCTAAATACCCTATCCTTGATCAGACATCTTGTGGAAGAGGATAAACAGGAAAAAATCTTTGAAAATCAGCAGGTATTATTAACGCCGATTGTTCGAAATGGAAAAAAGGCTACAGTCGGATACCAGCCTGAAATATGGAAAGATTGGAAATAACGGAATTTAATTGAAAGGGTAAAACAAGAAAAAACAATAATACAGAAATGAGGAATCAGTAGATGAGAATTGGAATCGCAGGAGCAGGAACCATAATTCCTGAGTTTTTAAATGCAGCAAAATTAATAGAAGAATATGAGGTTGTAGCAATATGTGGGCGCATCAGTAGTCAGAAACGTATGCAGGATTTAGCCGAAGAAAGAGGGATTTCTAAAATTTACCTGAACTATGAAGAGATGCTTTCAGACCATGAGATTGATGCGGTCTATATCGCAGTTCCGAATCATCTTCATTTTGAATATGCAAAAAAAGCAATTGCAAACCATAAAAATTGTATTCTCGAGAAGCCTTTTACCTCCAACTATGAGCAGGCAAAACAACTTGTCCAGCAGGCAAAACAGGAAGGTGTGTTTCTATTTGAAGCCATTACCAATCAGTATTATCCCAATTTCTATAAAATGAAGGAACATCTTGGAAATTTGGGAGAAATTAAGATTGCACAGCTAAATTATACGCAATATTCCAAACGGTATGATTTGTTTAAAGAAGGTACGATTTTACCTGTTTTTGACCCTAAAATGTCAGGTGGGGCATTGATGGATTTAAACGTCTATAATATTCATATTCTGGTGGGTCTGTTTGGGGAGCCAGAACTAGTAAGCTACCATGCAAATGTGGAACGAGGGATTGATACCTCGGGAATTCTTTTATTAGATTATAGAGGGTTTAAATGCGTCTGCATTGCCGCCAAAGATTGTGGCGCTCCTGTCAGCATGAGTATACAGGGGGATAAAGGATATCTTCATTCAGAAGCGCCAACTAATGTCATGAATGAAGTGGAATTTAGAACCAATGATGGTGTTTCAACAAAGTACGCATTAAATGAAGTATCAGAGAGATTTTATTATGAATTGGTCACATTTGAACAGATGTGTCAAAAGAAGGATGTAATATTCTGTGCGGAAAGATTGGAACAATCGCTAATTGTCATGAAGATACTGGATGAAGCCAGACGACAGGCAGGGATTGAGATTCTTCAGTGATCATGCGAAAAGAGTAGCTGGTCGAAAAAGGGTTAAGGTGCCAGAATACAAATAAATATCTTTAAAAGATGATTCCGCAAAGTAAAGTAATAATTACAATCACTGGAGCTGGTAGTTTCTTGCTAAGGAGAAGACCGATTGTGAGAAGGAGAATCAGGATGGAGTCGACGGAGAACCCATTTTTTAGGAATAAAATCACTCCAGAACTGGCAATTAAACCACCGGCAACAGCAGTGATTCCTTTTAAAGAGACTTTAATTCCTTTGATCTGTTTTAAGGATTCCCATATGGGATAAACGAAAAAAATCAAAAGGATTCCTGGCAGGAAAATACCAATTCCACCAGCAAGGGCTCCGAAAATCTGAATAAAAATACCATGTCCTCTTGCAGCCATGCCACCTGCGTAAGCCGCAAAACTAAACATAGGACCAGGCAGACCTTGTACCAGACCAAAGCCGGTTAAAAATTCCTGATCGGTCATAAAAGAGTTGATTTCAACAAGGTCACTATACATGAGTGGGACGACAACCTGACCACCACCGATTACCAGATAACCATAGCGGTAAAAACTTTCGAATAAATGAAGTATTTGATTTTTCCAGAAGAAAGTCAAAGCTAGGCTACCGACTGCAAAGAACAAAAAAGCAAGCAGATAATTCCAAGGTGGATTTAGTTTCACGTGATTCCATAGCTTGTCTTCCTTGGATACAAGGATTTCAATGATTCCACCTGCAACGAGAACCAATGGATAAATCCACGGTGTGTGTATCAGATAAGTTGCTATGCCACCTAGTAAAAATAAAAGGAATGTAACTCGATTGGTGATTACTTTTCGACCGATGCGCAAAGCAGCAACAAGAATAAAACCAACAGCCATTGGACCGATATAGCGAAACAGATCTTCTGAGAAATGAAGTGTTGCAAGAATCTGGCTGATAAAAGACAGAATTGTCATGAGAACCAAAACAGGAGCAGACCAAACAAGCATGGTTAAGAGTGCAAGGCGTGGGCCACCAATTTTATGTCCGATTGCAACAATTGTCTGCGTACTGCTGGGACCAGGGAGAATTCCGGTTAAAGCAATTAATTCCACTAGTTCTTCTTCGGTCAGATAGTTCCGCTTTGTGACAAGCTGATCAGTAAAAACGCCATAATGTGCTTCAGGGCCACCATATGCGCCGAGAGAGCAGATAAAAATATCTTTTAAAAAAGAGGACCAGGGTACCTCCTTATGGGAAGCAGGGAGATTATGTTGATTCATGTTTCCATATCCTTTCCTGTTTATTTTGTTTTAGTATCGCTTATTTAGGAACCTGTGACAAGTGAAATGTAAGAAAATCTAAAAAATCTAAAAAAATCTAAAAAGAGAAGAAATGATACCTATTAGATGATAGACAATACAAATAAAATGATACACGTTAGAAGGAGAAGGGCAAGAATATGAAATATGAATGGCTGGATGATTTTTTAGTATCAATGCCAAACTCAACGAAAGATTTTAAAGTTGAGTGGGAGTGGACCAGATACCAGATTGGTGAAAAACTGTTTGCTGCAATTTGTAAGGATGCTACCGGATTGCGGGATATTTTAACGCTGAAACTGGATCCGATGGATGGAGATTTTCTAAGAAGTCAGTATGAGGATATCATTCCAGGTCACTATATGAACAAGGTGCATTGGAATTCTATCTACCTTGATGGATGCGTTCCAGAAGAGATGATGAAAGAGATGATAGAAAAATCATATCATATTGTATTCGATAGCCTGAGTAAAAAAAAGCAAAAAGAGATTTCTGAGAAGAAGGAGTGATTTTTGTTTAATATTGATATAATCAGTGCATTTTGTGTCAAAAAAAGAACAGTTTGTGATAGAAAAGTGCAATAGAGATTGTTTTTGGTAGCATTAGTAACAAATGTGCATAATGGCACAATCTTGGGAGGATGTTACGATGCGTAAATCTATTGCAGTACGAATTTTCATGATTCTTTTTTTCTTAACCTTTCTTTTTACACTGAATACCATTTTAAGTGGAGTGACCAATTCGCAGATTCAGCTTTCAGCAGACCTCATATCTGACTCTTTTTTAAATCTCGAATACCAACAAGTGATCTTGTCCAGACAGATCGACCAGATCAGGTTGTCCTTGCAAGAGTATGAGTTAGATCAGTCAGCAGGAAAAGAAGCAGTCGCGGAAACGTTAGGGCAGGCGATTCAACAGGCTGAAGTGGCAGGAAGTGGAATTGAAACTATATGCCAGGAATTTTCAGGAAAAGTAATGAATTCTAAGCTAGAAGATGCCTATCTTACCTACTATGAGGGCCTTACAGCTTATTTGACACAGGCAGCAGCGATTCGGGAAGGAATTCTTTTAGAGGATCCGGCAACCATGGACCTGCTTCAGTCTATGGATGCATTCCTTACTACAATGGGACAGTCGGAGCTTCAATTTCAGACTGTTTTAGATGAGAGCATTGCACACGAGATTGCGCTCGTCCATTCCAGAGTAAACCGGTCTACCCAAATCATATGGATTATGGCTGTTTTATTTGTTCTTGCGGCGGCGCTCTCCTTTGTATTCTCATTGAAAATGATCATCAAACCACTGAGGGAAACAAAAGAAAAATTTGGAGATATTATTTCCCGACTTGAGAAGAAGGAAGGGGATCTCACCATTCGACTGGTAAATCATTCGGAAGATGAAATCGGGCAGATTGTAAAGGGAATCAATCAGTTTTTAGAGCTATTACAAGCATCCATGATTGTAATCAAGTCTGGCTCCTCAACGATTCGGGATTCTTCTGAAAGCATTACTGAGCAGATGGTGCAGTCAAAAGATCTGACTTCTAATATTTCTGCATCATTAAATGAACTTTCTGCAAGCATGGAGGAAATCAGCAGTACGATTCTAAGTATCGACCTTGGTGCACAGGAGGTCCTTTCGTCAGCGGATATGATTGATGAAGAAGCAAAACGAAATGCATCCCATATGGAGGGGATTGTAAGTCATGCAGAGTTGGTTTTTGAAGAGACAAATCAGAGTAAAATACAAACCAAAACGATGATGGATCAAATACAGGGTACCATGGAAGAAGCAATTCGTAATTCCCGTTCAGTAGAGCAGATTAATGTTTTGACTGGAAATATCCTTGGGATTTCGGCTCAGACGAATCTGCTTGCATTGAATGCTTCTATTGAGGCAGCCAGGGCAGGGGCAGCAGGAAAAGGCTTCTCTATTGTTGCAGATGAAATTAGAAAATTAGCTGAAAACACAAAAGAGACTGCAAATGATATTCAGACGATTAGTCTTATGGTGACAGAATCTGTGGAAGAGCTTGTTAAAAATGCAACAGATATCATGGGTTATATCAATGAGAAGGTACTTGCTGACTACGAAAGTTTTGTTGTTCTGGCAAATGACTATAAAACAGACACAGATGCCATGAATCAGCTACTGGCTGGTTTTAGCAAGAGCTCAGGAGATTTGAGAAAAGTTTCTGAAGACATTGCAAATGGATTACAGGGAATTACGATGGCAGTTGAAGAAAGTGTAAGGGTTGTGATTCATTCAAGCGAAGACACAGGATCTTTATTAAGTGCAATCACTGCAATTACGCTGGAAGCAGGGAAAAATGAAACAATCGGGACAGAGCTGAATAGCCAGCTGAATCGATTTAAAAAAGTGGAAGATGAAAATTAGAGAAAGTTTGAATTCTATCAGGTTGTGTGATGTGGTCACAGAATTGAAATCATATTTGGATATAATCAAGGATATAAGAAACGTTAATAGTTGAGATATCTTAAATAGGAGGATAGAAAAATGAGCGCATTAAAAATAACAAAAGATAATTTTGAAAAAGAGGTATTACAATCTGACAAACCAGTTTTGCTTGATTTCTGGGCATCGTGGTGTGGCCCATGTAAAATGGTCGGACCGATTGTGGAACAGGTTGCAGAAGAAGCAGCTGGATTGGCAAAAGTTGGGAAAATCAATGTTGATGAGGAACCAGAACTAGCGCAGCAGTTTCGTGTTATGAGCATTCCGACATTGGTGGTAATGAAGGAAGGCAAGGTAGTGCAGAGCACAGTTGGTGTGCAGTCGAAACAGGCACTTCTTTCTATGATAAAATAAAAATGAATCATTCAGAGGAAGGATGCAATACCAGATTGGTATTGCATCCTTTTTTAAATTGACAAGGATATTTATGTTGTATATGATAAACGTATCGATAGCTATAAATGTGAGGAAAGAATATGAAAATGAAATATGAACAGGAAGCGACTATTTTCAAAGCACTTTGTGATCCCAATCGACTACTCATATTGGAAACACTACAAAGTGGGGATAAGTGTGCATGTAAATTGTTAGAAGATTTAGAAATCAGCCAGTCGACCTTATCTCATCATATGAAGATTTTATGTGAAGCGGGATTTGTAGAGGCGACAAAACAAGGAAAATGGATGCATTACAACATTCATAGAGAAGGATTTGAAGCGGCAAGAAAAGTGCTGGAAGAACTAGAATAAGAAAATGATAAATTTACCTGGATTTTACAGTAGGAACCATTCTACATATTGACAAACATCTATATATAAAGTAATCTATGAATATAGATGTTTATCTATGAGATGAATTCAAATCGATACTTGTTCTATTTTATAAGTTCAAGAGTGATCTAAGGAGATTGAAATGGAAAAAACAAATAAACCAAAAGTAGCATTTGTGTGTGTACATAATTCGTGTCGAAGTCAGATTGCAGAAGCACTTGGGAAACACCTTGCAAGTGATGTGTTCGACAGCTATTCAGCAGGAACGGAATTAAAAGACCACATTAATCCGGATGCAGTCAGATTAATGAAGAAGGTGTATGGAATTGATATGGAAGCAACACAGAAGAATAAGCTGATTGAGGAGATTCCGTCCCCAGATGTAGTCATTACAATGGGATGTAATGTGAATTGTCCTGTTTTGCCTTGTAAATTGCGAGAAGACTGGGGGCTTGATGATCCTTCAGGCAAAGAGGATGCTTTTTTTGAACAAACAATTATGACAATAGAAGAGAAGATTCTTGATCTGAAAAGAAGGCTTGAAGCCTGGTAATTAAGGAGATTTTCTTTGTCTAAGGTATAAAATTTTAAATTTTGTTTCTTTTTTTCTTGTTTTGTGTTAAGATACAGCTAATTGGAAAATTTTGTAACGGGAATGAATGGAATTTAAGTTAGCAGCTATGGGAACCATTGCACAAGCTTTTAAGGAATTTATTTATCAGTATGGATATGAATTCTATGAAAAGAAATGCTAACAAAGATGTCGTGAATTTTTTTAAAGAGTAGAGATCGCTATTTAACGGGTTATGGCTTTTTACCGGTGAATAGCGGTTTTTTTTTATAGGAAAGGATCTATGAGAAACCAGACAAGAGAAGAGGAAGAAAAGTTTTTACAGGTAATTCAGGGAATCATTGAACAAAAATATAGATCTGTTTTAGAGAGTCATACACATGCAGCGGATGAAATAATACAAATGAAACGTTATTTTTGGGATAATATTTCAGATATGGATGGAGCAGAAAAGAATGCAAACAGGACACAGATACAGGATGTGTCTATTGCGAATGAAAATACAGCATCGATAAAAAAAGGCTTAGAAAAGTTGCGCAAATCTCCCTATTTTGCAAGAATTGATTTTAAGGATGAAACCGGAGAGCTTCCAGTTTACATAGGAATCAGAGGACTACGGGAGGAAAGTGGACAAAATGCGCTTATCTATGATTGGAGAGCCCCTATTTCAAGCGTTTTTTATGATCATGAAATTGGACCAGTGGAGTTTCAGGCACCAGGAGGACTGATTGAGGGTGAGTTGAAGCTGAAAAGACAGTACAAAATACAAGATGGCAAAATGGAATATATGATTGAAAGCAATGTTAGCATTGATGATGAAATACTGCAAAAGGAGCTTAGTAGTACTTCGGATGAAAAAATGAAAAATATTGTTGCAACAATTCAGAAAGAACAGAATGCGATTATTCGAAATGAAGAAGCCAATGTTTTGATTATACAGGGTGCTGCCGGTTCGGGAAAAACTTCAATCGCTCTTCATAGAATGGCTTTTATGCTATATCGGTTTAAACATACAATACAGTCTTCTGACATGTTGATTCTTTCTCCCAATAAAGTATTTGGCAATTATATTTCTAATGTGTTGCCAGAATTAGGGGAAGACCACATCCAGGAAATTGGGTTTGAAGAAATCGCGAGTGAAATCCTTGGTGAAAAGATAAAATGCCAGACGTTTGCAGAACAGGTTTCCTATTTGTTGGAGACAGATGATTTTGAAATGAAAAAAAGAATTGAGTATAAGGCATCTGTTTCCTTTTATATTGATTTAAGAGAGTATCTCAGTAATTATGAACAGAAATATTTTAAAGCGCAGGACATACGAATTCAGGGAGTGAAGTTATCAGCTGAAAAAATCGAGAGCTTCTTGCGTAGCTTTCCCAATATGCCGTTAAAAGATAAGATGGAAAAAATGGTAAAAGATATCCCGCAAAAAATAAAAATGTATTTAAGTCATAAAGGAATTGAGTGGAAAGCGGAATATGCAAAAACAATAAAAGAAAAAATAAGGGAAATGTTTCCTTTTAAAACGGCAATGGAGTTATATGAACATTTTTATCAAACGATGAACAGACCAGAATTGTTTCAAAAAATAGGTAAAAATAAATTGGAATATAGCGATGTTTTTCCACTTGCATATACCAAAATGCTTTTTGAAAAAGTAGAGGACTATTCTTATGTAAAACATCTTTTAATAGATGAAATGCAGGATTACACACCAATCCAGTATGCGGTAATCAACAGATTATTTCGTTGCAAAATTACAATTCTGGGAGATGCTTATCAGGCAGTGAATCCCTATAGTTCTTCTTCCATAGGAAAAATAAGAGCGATATTTGATCAAAGTAAGTGCGTTACGTTATGTAAAAGTTATCGTTCAACAATAGAAATTGCAGAATTCGCACAAAAAATATCGCCCAATCCAGATATGATACCGGTTGAGAGGCATGGGGAGATGCCAACGACCATGCAATTTAAAAAGGAACAAGAGCAGACAGACAGGATTGTAACAATGATAACGGAGTTTCAAAAATCAAAACATACCAACTTTGGAATTATCTGTCGGACCGAAAAAATGGCAAAAGATCTATATTGCAAAATAAAGGAACTGGGTGGTGTTCATTTGTTAGACTTTGATAGCAAAGAATTTATAGACGGTGTTATCATAACAAGTGCTCACATGTCAAAGGGGCTTGAGTTTGATCAGGTGTTGATTCCAAATGTGTCTTCCGCAGAATACCAGTCGGAGATGGATCGAAAGATACTCTATGTGGCATGCACAAGAGCGATGCATAAATTAGAACTTACGTATGTTGGTGAACTTTCAAAATGGCTAAAATAATTATGAAATATTTAGACTGGCATGTTAAAATCAAGGGATAGAATGAACCAATAACAAAGATAAAAAATGATACAGAAAAGATAAATTAAAAAGAAAAATGATAGATTGCGAGATAACGCAGAAAGGTATTTATATGAAAGAAAAAGAAGTGAATGAAAAGAAAGTAAAAGTAATCCCACTTGGAGGGTTAGAAAAGATAGGAATGAATATTACCGCATTTGAATATGAAGATAGTATTATTGTGGTAGATTGTGGTATTTCCTTCCCGGAAGACGATATGTTGGGAATTGATCTTGTCATACCAGATGTTTCCTATCTGATTGAAAACAAAGATAAAGTAAAAGGCTTCTTCATTACGCATGGACATGAAGACCACATTGGTGCACTTCCTTATGTATTAAAGGATTTGAATCTGCCAATCTATGCGACGAAACTGACACATGGATTGATTGAAATCAAATTAAAAGAACACCACCTTTTAAAAAGGACGAAGCAAAAAATTGTAAAGCATGGTCAATCCATTAATCTGGGTGCATTCCGTGTAGAATTTATTAAAACAAACCATAGTATTGCAGATGCTTCTGCATTGGCGATTACATCACCCGCAGGAACCATTCTACATACAGGAGATTTTAAAATTGATTACACTCCTTTATTTGGAGATGCAATTGATCTTCAGAGAATTGCTGAGATTGGTAAGCGCGGTGTACTTGCGCTGATGTGTGATAGTACGAATGCACAAAGACCAGGTTTTACACTCTCAGAAAAACTGGTAGCGAAAACCTTCGATACTTTGTTTGCAGACCATACAAGCAGCAGGTTGATTATTGCGACTTTTGCTTCGAATGTAGATAGGGTGAACCAGATTATCAGTACAGCATCCAAGTTTGAACGAAAAGTAGTGATACAGGGACGTAGCATGGTCAATGTAATCAAAGTTGCTTCAGAACTTGGATACATTACGATTCCAGAAAATACGATTATTGAACCAGAAGCCATGAAGCAGTATCCAGATGAAAAGCTTGTTGTCATAACAACTGGAAGTCAGGGAGAAAATATGGCGGGGCTTTCCAGAATGGCTGATGCGACGCATAAGCTGATTTCGATTAAGCCAGGAGATAAAGTAATCTTTAGCTCAACGCCAATTCCAGGGAATGAAAAAGCTGTTTCCAGAGTTGTGAATGAGTTGTCAAGAAAAGGTGCAGATGTGATTTACCAGGATACCCATGTATCGGGACATGCCTGCCAGGAAGAGCTTAAGTTAATCTATAGCCTTGTAAAACCACAGTATGTAATTCCGGTTCATGGTGAATTCAAGCATTTGAAAGCACAGGAGAAATTAGCACAATCTATGGGTATCCCGAATGAGAATATTTTCGTTCTCCAGTCAGGAAATGTTTTGGAATTATCTCAAAAATCAGCTGGAATCAATGGTCAGGTAAAAGCCAGAGAAATTTATGTTGATGGGTTAGGTGTTGGAGATGTTGGCAATATTGTGATCAAAGACAGACAGAACTTATCTGAAAATGGACTGATTATTGTATTACTTGGAATAGAAAAAGGAACGAATGAAGTGGTTTCTGGACCAGATGTGGTTTCCAGAGGATTTGTGTATATCAAAGAGTCAGATGAAGTGATGAAAAACATCAAAAGAGTAGCGGAAAAAAGTCTTGATAGATTCAGCAATAAATCGAACTGGGGTAAAATGAAAGCCGCAATTAAAGATGATATTAATGAGTATATCTGGAAAGAAATGAAGAGAACACCTGTGATTCTTCCAATCATTATGGAAGTATAATCTATATAGAAGAACTAACTTTGAACTGATCCCCATTAGTTGGACCTAAAAATCTAACTTATGGGGGTCAGTTTTTTTGTGGTAGCAAGTTTATTTTGTATAAAAATGAATATGCCTCTACATATTGACAAACATCGATATGCGGAATATACTGTTCATAGATTGATAAACATCGATTTATACTGGGATATCTCGTAAGGAGATGGAATCAATAGAAATAGAATTTAAAGAAATAGCATTAATAGAAATAGAAAAGGTGGTACTTAAAATGAAAGCAATTTGGGATTTGATACAGAATCAGATACTTGGCATGAAATGGCTAAATGCAGTAATCGGAGAAGGTCTTATGGCATTGGGCCTTGATGTGAATTCAAGAATTGGGGGAAGCGTTCAATTTTTTTTGTATGATACGATTAAGATTCTTGTATTGCTATCCGTACTGATCTTTGCAATATCATACATCCAGAGTTTTTTTCCACCAGAGAGAACCAAAAAAATTCTAGGGAGGTTCCAGGGCATCA
>CANRNK010000016.1 GCA_947631985.1 uncultured Lachnospiraceae bacterium
TCGTCCCACTACTGAATCCTCCATCGAAAAAAGTAGCGATTCCCAACAAGATAGGGATAAAGACAACAATCACCACTTTAACTTTAGGCGAAACTTTACTTCGCAGAAAATACAGCGCAAGCAATCCTACCCCAATCACACCATCAATCACTGCATAGATTAGCGGAATCGAGCCAAAATAGACTGCCACTGTGGAGAATAAAGAAATCACTGCTGCGATAACAATAATCATATCAATGCTTTGATGAATCCTGTTCAAAATAAGCTTTTCTAAGCGTACACTCTCCATAAGGTTCTCCTATCATTCAAATTGCTGCCTGATGATATTGTCTATAGAGAAAAGTTTAATGCTTAACGGTTATAAAAAATCTGTGCAATTGGTGATTCCTTGGAGAGAATCAAAGTATTTTCTCCGTTTTTCAAGCTCTTTTTGGCTGCGTCAAGTGATCTGACAAAGCTATAAAAATCACTTTTATCTGTATCATTATAAGCAGAACTTAAAATTCTCATATATTCTGCTTCCCCTGCTGCGATTGTTTTTTCTGCTTCTGCTTTTGCTTCGGAGTTCATAATGGAGACCTCTTTATCTGCCTTGTTCTTGATTAGCTGTGCTTCAGATTCTCCTTCTGCCGTAAATTGTGCCGCTATATTATTTCTCTCGGAAATCATTCTTGCATAAACTGCATCTTTATTATCATTTGGAAGGTCCAGTCTCTTCACATCAACCTTCATAATTTCAATTCCATATTCCGAATAGGATGCCGAAAGATTCGCCTGGATACTATCACTAAGTGATACGGTATCGGATGTATCATCCTGTGTTTCGATGACCTCTCCACTCTCTGATACATTTGCCATATTTACCTGAAAATTACCATCCCTGGACTTAATAATAGCATCCTGCGTCATTCCGGAAATTGTATTTTTCATGGCATTATAGACCATGGCATCAATTCTTTGTTCCGCTGAGCCAACTGATGCTCCAAGCGTCTGTGTGAATTTCTTTGGATCTGTAATCTTCCAGATGGCATAACAATCAACAATCATTGACTTTTTATCCGAAGTGATGACATCGGACGAAGCCAGATCATACAATAACTTTTGCTTCGGAATGGAATGCACGGACTGTACAAAAGGAGCTTTAAAATAAGGTCCTTCCTCTGAAATAACAGAACTGATTCTTCCAAATTGTTTTACTACTTTATATTCATTCGGTTTCACAATAAAAAACGAAGCGTTAAATACGACAAATGCTACTAGTAATATTGCAAGGATAACGACAATTCGAATGACTGAAGTCGTCTGTCTGTCTGTGTTTGTATCCTGATTTCTTCCAAACATATTATTCCACCTCACTTTCTACTGTAGTGGTTGTATTCTCAATCGTTGCAAAACTCTCAAGTGGCAGCATCTGATTGATTTCATTAGAGCCTTCAATAATAATCTTCATATTAGGAAGTAATTCTTCCATTGCCTCATAGAACATTCTCTGCTTGGTAATCAGTGGATATTTCTTGTATTCCTCATACATAGAATTAAATCTTGCCACCTGACCCTCTGCTTCATTAATTCTGCTCTGCTGCTGTGCCTGCGCATCCTGTAGAATTTTATCCACGGAAGCCTTTGCTGCAGGTATTTTCTCATTGGCATATTTATTTGCATTATTCAATGCGGTATCTTTGCTCTGCTTGGCATTCTCAACTGCTTTAAAAGCCTGAATTACCTCTTCTGTTGGAGGTTCTGCATCCTGAATTGTAAGATTCGTAAGCTGAATTCCAACGTCTAACTCTTCCATCTTTTCAATAATCATAGACTTTATATTACTCTGAATTTCACTCTTTCCAGTTGTCAGAACACTGTCCACTGTATAAGAACCAATGACAGTCCTGATAGAATGCTGCGTTACATTTTTCAGTATTCCAATCGGATTTTCTGAAGCATAGAGGAATTTTACCGGATCCGAAACTTTGAATTCTCCATAAAAATCAACATTGATGAAGTTATAATCCGAGGTAATCATCAGACTTTCTGCCTCAACAGATTCCTGTGTCGCCATCTCATCTGTGTACTCTTCTTCCTCTGTACGACTGCGATACCCCATTTCAAATCCCTGCACTTTGGTATTGACCTTGGTTACCCTCTGGATAAATGGAATTTTAAAATAAGGACCCCCTGCCTCTGTCTTCACTTCTGCTCTTCCAAGCGTCGTGATGACAGCCTGTTCCTCTTCATTAATGGTATAAAAGCCTCCTGAAACCAGGACGACCACAACAATCGTTATGATTGCTGCCAGGACAATTGCCCTGACTTTTTTAAACATTGCTTGATTCATATTTATAACCTTACCTTTCTCCCTTATTCTATGTTGTAATTCTGCCTACTGTTTGCATTTTATTTCCCCTCTTGCATAAATTATCGTAGAAGAAGCACTTGCTTTATTATACGTTAAGATTGCGTAATTTTCAATTTTTACAGATTATTTTAAGATAGATTTAATAGATTTTACACTCTAAATCTTAATTTGTTTTCCTCCGTAAAAAACAACACAGGGAATGTGACAATCTCTCCCACATTCTCTGTGCTGCGAATTTAAGCACCCATCATTAAGCTCTGTACCTTTGTATCTTAAATGCCTTGAATTATACCTTAAATCTTCCGATAATGCTCTGTAGATTCTGTGCAAGTCTTGCAAGGTCTTCACTGGAGTTGGCTACTTCTTCCACTGCTGCTGTCTGCTCTTCCATTGCGGCAGTTACTTCCTCTGTAGAGGCTGAGTTCTCCTGTGCAATCGCAGATAAGCTTTCGAGTGAATCCGTAATCTCATCCTTCATACGCTTCATTTCTTTACCTGAACGATTCAGCTGTGTAACTGCTTCAAAAGATTCTTTGATTGCAATTTCAATCTGCTTATAATTGTCTTCTGTTTTGATTACACTGTCATTTTGTTCTTCAATTACTTGCATCATCTTTTGAATGGTCGCAACTGCTTCTTTTGAATTCTTAAGCAATTCATTTACCGTACGGTCAATTTCTTCTGTAGAAGCAGCCGATTGTTCAGAAAGTCTTCTGATTTCATCTGCTACCACTGCAAATCCTTTTCCAGCTTCTCCTGCTCTTGCCGCTTCAATTGCTGCATTCAGAGCAAGTAAATTCGTCTGGTCTGCAATAGAAGCAATCATGTTGCTGGCTTCACTAATCTTCTGGGAACTCTCGTCTGTCTTCATAATGACATCTGCAATTTGCTTGCCTGCTTCGTTATTTTCCTGTGTCTTCTCTGAGAGAACTCTGACATCTTCCATTCCAGTTTCAACGATTGTCTCAACCTTCTTTGACGCCATATTCATATCTCCCAGGTAGATCTGATCCTGTTCAACTACAACGCCAAGATTCTCTGCCTTCGTTGATCCGTCCTGTGTAAATCCTGCCTGGTCTGCAGCCCCCTTGGCAATCTCAACAACCGCTTTCATAACTTCTTCTGAGGTACTCGCTGACTGTTCAGAGGTTGCTGTCAGTTCTTCTGAAGATGCCGCCAGTTGCTCGGCTGACTGGCTGATTTCATTGACCGTATCTCTAACACTCTTGATCACATTATCAAGGGCACGGGCCATAACACCCGTTTCATCTTTTCTCTTTAAGTATTTTGGACTAATCTCTTCTGTGAGGTCAAGCTCAGCCACTTTTTGTGCACTCTTGCTGACACCAACAATAGGAGCTGCAAGGCTTCTTCCAACCAGAATCGTTGCAATCCCAGCAATCACTAATAAAATAACCACTACTACCATTAGTTCTTGAACAAGCTTTTCTGTCGCCGCCAACACTTCTGCTTCATCTGCAGTGATGGCAAAAATCCAGTCTGTTCCTTCCACTGCCTGGTACGCAACATACATATGCTTACCACCGAACTCATAATGATCTATTCCAACATCCTGTGTAATCATTCTGGAGAAGAGATCTGCTGTTGACTGTAATGCCGGGTCATTTGCCGCCAAGTCAATTGGATTAAACTGTGTTAATACTTTCTCAGATTCGGGATGGGCAATCACAACTCCTTTACGATTGATCATGTAAGCGTATCCATTCTCACCATAATTATAATCCGCTACAATCTCACTGATTGCATTGCCGTCATTTCGTCCAATGACAACCCCTACCACTTGCTTCGCTTTATAAATCGGTGCAGCCACCATAGTAACAGGTTGTCCTGTCACCGAACTAATGAGAACATCCGAAATATTTGACTCTCCAGCGATTGCCTTTTTAATATACCCACGATCCGCAAGTTCTGCTGTAGAACCATCCGTATAGTTTGCTTTTCCGTCTAAGTCAACCACACCAAGTTCCATATAGTCAGTATTCTTTAAAACTGCAGACAATCCAATTTTCTGGGTGCTCCACATCATTCCCGACATGGATCCATCCGTTGCTAACATCTCGAGTGCACTCAGCTGTGTCTCAACACGGCTTCTGGTATTCTTGGCACCCTCTTCTGCAAGCATGGATAGTGTAGACTCTGCTTCTTTTATTAATGCTTCTCTGGATGCTGTGATTGAAATAGTTCCAAGAGAGACAATTACTAAAACGATTAAGCCCATAAAGAAAACCACTAATTTTGTTTTTATACTTTTCATTTGACCTCCTAAGATGTTGCTAAATTTTGGTATTGCATCATTCATCAAATTCTAAAATTATTATACCTCATCCTATCAGCTCTGTAAATCTTATCGAGGAATCATTCTTGTTTTTCGTCAACTTCACCAATTTTCAATCCATAAGTATCATAAATTGCTAATTTTATCTTCTCTTTGTTCTATCAGATTCTGATGATAAAGTTGCTCAATTTCTTCCGCAGGAACTGGTCTGCTAAATAAATATCCCTGGATAACATCACATTTATTTTGTTTTAAATTCAGATAACTATCCCAATCTTCGACACCTTCCGCAACCACAGCAAAATCCAGACTATGGATCAGCGAAATCAGTCTTTTGATGACATCTGTGTTCTCATGGGATAGGAATTTATCAATCAGTGATTTATCAAATTTTATCTTATCGACTGGCATAAAGGTAAGATAATTCAAAGAAGAATAACCTGTACCAAAGTCATCTAAGGCGATGCAATACCCTGACTGCTTTAACTGCTGCAAAAATTGCATGGTATCCTCATTCTTTTTTAGCAGAATGCCTTCCGTTATTTCGATTTCAAGAAGAGCGGGACTGATCTCATACTGATGAAGTGTTTTATTCATAAAGTCTATAAATCCGGTATCTTTGAGTTGGGCACTTGAGAAATTAATCGCAACAGACTTTCCAGTTAAGCCTTTCTCTTTCCAGTCTGCAATTTGTTTTACCGCCTTCTCTATTATCACTCTTCCAATCGGAATAATAAGACCCGTCTCTTCTGCAATCGGAATAAAGATTCCAGGACTCAAGGTTACATCTCTGATTCGCAACAACGCTTCAAACCCATCAATAAGACCCGTCACAGCATCTACCTGTGGCTGATAGAGAAGATAGAACCAATCCTGCTTTAGTGCCTGTCTGAGAATCGCTTCCACTTCAAGCTTCTCCTGTATTTCCTCTTTCATTTCGTCCTGATAGAAGACATAATTCTCTCTGCCACCATGCTTAGCCTTATACATTGCAGTGTCAGCATTCATCAAAATCTGATCAATGTTATCACTATCTTCCGGAAACATTGTAATTCCCATACTATAAGAGACAAAGATTTCTTTCTCCAGAATTGAGAATGTTTTCTCGCAGACACGATTCATAGAAATGGCGTAATGTTCAATTTTCGAAGGTTCATCACAGTCCATAATCAGAACCAAGAACTCATCTCCTCCCATTCTGGATACAAATATTGCTTCATCTGCCACTTCCTGTAAGCGCTTGGCAATTTCTATCAAAAGTGCATCCCCAATGAAATGACCCATGGTATCATTGACCATCTTGAAATTATTAATATCGAGTAAAAAAACAGCTCCCGGTCTCTTCGCTGTCAGTTCTTCTGTTAACTTGTCAATAAAAAATCTTCTGTTTGGCAGATTCGTAAGATAGTCATGTCTGGCAATGTGATTGACATGTTCTAACAGCTTTTGAAGGGAATGTTTCATTTTATTCGCAGCCCTGGCAATTTCACCGATTTCATCCTTGCCCGACAAATGTTTCCAGTTCAGCTCACTTTTAAAATTGCCTTCTCCGATTTCCGTCAGGTGTCTGGAAATCTCACCTAAAGGCCCTACCATTTTATTCGCAATAAGAATCATAACAAGGGATCCTATGATTGCAAGAAGCAGATAGGAAAGAATAGAAATCATCCCAATCTTATTGGCTGTGATTCTGTATTCGCTCGTCTCTACAAAAGTAATAAAACTCCACCCAAGACCCAGCTCATCCGTCATAGTCGTACTGTCAACAGAATAGCTGACTCCATCCGGCATCAGGACATCTCTGGCTGTTTCTGTTGCGATAATTTCTTCTAAAAACGGAATCTGAAGCGTATCTATCTTCTGAGAAATTGTCTTGGAATCCTTGGTATTACTTAAAATTGTTCCCTTTTTATCCGTTAGAATCAGATAGCCATTTTCTCCAAGACTTAATTTTCCGATGTTTTCAGTTAGTGCTCTCAGATTCAGATTCATCGTCACAACACCCATCGTCTCTCCGTTACTACCCTGGACAGAACTCAGTGCAACAATATTCTGTGCACCACTTGAGGATTGATAGACGTCTGTAAAAACTGCCTTCCCCGGATTTTGCATTGCAAGCTGGTACCATTCCCTGACACGTGGGTCATAATGATTGAAACGGTCGGAAGCCGGGTACTGAACATATCCCCCATTCGACTCAACTCCCAGCGCCACTACTTCAATTTCTGGATGTGTTCTGACATAGTTCTTCATGAAAAAGTAAACCTGCTGTTCCATGACCGAGTTAAACATTGGTTTCATTTTTATTTTGCCAGAAGGGTCAGAAAGATCAACATAGGAGGTGATTTCATTTCCAACTTCACGAAGTAGCTTGGTATCTGCCAGCATCTCCGTGTTTTCCTGAATCAGCTTTAAATAATTTTCTATTCCAATCCCAATCTGCGTCAGTTCTTTTTCAAGGGCACGTGAGTAGTCCAGTTTGGTCTGTCGTCTTATTTCTCTGTCAATCAGACTTCCTGAAATGATCAATGTAATTATCGTAACCGCAATAAAAGAAAAGATAAGCTTATTCTTAATACTGATTTTCTTTTTCCCCAAACGAGTACCCCCTACAGATGAACTTTTTCGTTTAAATCTGCTCAATTGCCTCTTTTACAGAATCTACTCCAATCAGTTTCATGGTCTTACTGGATTTTACATGAGGCATGCTTGCTTTCGGTAAAATACAACGTTCAAATCCCATCTTCT
Organism: uncultured Lachnospiraceae bacterium; assembly: GCA_947631985.1. Lineage (GTDB taxonomy): Bacteria > Bacillota > Clostridia > Lachnospirales > Lachnospiraceae > SZUA-378. The sequence continues at coordinate 7,398 of CANRNK010000016.1, forward strand.
CAATTTCTTTTATTCTTGCCTCTGCAAAATTAACAGCTCGTACTTCTCCGCTTAGTCCAATTTCCCCAAATACGGCTGTTTTCTCATCAAGCACTTTATTTTTATAGCTCGATATGATTGCCATTGCAATGCCAAGATCGACAGCCGGTTCTACAATGCGCATCCCACCAGCCATATTAACGTAAGCATCACAGCCAGACAATTGCATTCCTAACCTCTTCTCCAGCACCGCCATGAGAAGATTCACCCTGTTATAATCACAGCCAGCAGCCTGTCTTCTTGGAATTCCAAGATTGCTCTGGCAGACAAGCGATTGAATCTCTACCAGGATTGGTCTGGTCCCTTCCATCGAGCATGCCACAACACAGCCACTTGCCCCCTGTGGTTTCCCACTCAGCATGAACTCCGAAGGATTCTTCACTTCGGTCAATCCATCCTGTCTCATCTCAAAGACCCCAATCTCATTCGTAGACCCAAACCGGTTCTTAACGCCACGTAAAATACGATAGGATGCATACCGATCTCCCTCAAAGTACAATACACTATCTACCATATGCTCCAACATACGGGGACCGGCTACTGCTCCCTCTTTGGTGACATGTCCCACGATAAAGATGGAAATACCAGTTGATTTTGCGATTCTAAGCAAGACAGCAGTTGATTCCCTAACCTGTCCTACACTTCCAGGTGCTGAAGCGGTATTCTCTTCATACATGGTCTGAATGGAATCAATCACCACCACTTCCGGATTACTTGTTTTGATATTCTCTTCGATCATGGCCAGATTTGTCTCGCACAAAAGCATTAGGGAATCCGAAAATTCACCCAGGCGAATTGCTCTCATCTTAATCTGTTTTAACGATTCCTCACCAGAAATGTAGAGCACTCTGCGATGATCATTTGACAAGTTCTGACAAACCTGTAGCAAGAGTGTTGACTTCCCAATGCCTGGATCTCCTCCGATCAACACAAGTGATCCACCCACGATTCCACCACCCAGGACGCGATCAAACTCATCAATTCTTGTCTTAATCCGCTCGTCTTCCCCCATCTCAATCTGGGATATACTAACAGGATTAGATTTGTTCAAAGACTCCTGTCTGGCATATCCACCTGATTTTCCCGATCCTTTTTGAATGGTTTCTTCCGCAAATGTGTTCCAAGCCTTGCAGGCAGGACACTGTCCCATCCATTTTGAAGATTCATACCCACACTCTGTGCAGAAAAAGACTGTATTTACTTTACTTTTTGCCATACCACACTCCGCTGATTTTGAAAATGCCTCCCCATACACTATGGAAAGGCATTCTGTTTGTGATTTCCTATTTGCGGACTGAAACTGCAACTTCTCCGTCACCCGCAAGCTCAACACTAATATTTAATTTTCCACCAAGATTTGTCTTCATGCTTCCAATACTTACCTCTTGAACAAATACTTCGTATTCTGTTTCTTCTTCAAGGCCGATTGTAATCTGTGCATCATCATCCCCTTCAACCAGAAATGATACCCCATCTACAGTTTCCGCCAGATGCCCTACGCTCGTTCCTGGTACGGATTCGTATACAAAAAGTCCGTTCTTCTCTAATTTTGTCATTGTTTTGTAAGTCTTAACCTTGTACAGATCTCCCGCATGTTCAAAGTTTTCAAGTTTTGCCTTTTGGTCAAGTCTGTGATTCCCAAAACTAATTGTGCCATCTTGTTCCGAACGAAGCAACTGTTCTACAACTGCCATCTCTATATCCTCCTAATATCATACGCCCACATTGGGTCGCATTCATGTATATGCTAAGTATATCTGATTTTGTATTTTTTTTCTACTTAATTTATTTAAATTACAATACAATTTCAATACTATTATTTTACCTGGAATGCAATTTTTTCATTTTTCAATACTACATGAACTTTTTGTCCATTTTTGATATTTCCCTGAAGAATCTCTTCGGCCATACTGTCTTCAATCATACTCTGTATTGCCCGTTTGAGAGGTCTGGCTCCCATTTTAAGGTCAGTGTACTTGTTGACGATGAATTCTTTCACCTGTGGGGAAATCGACAAGCTAAGATTCATCTGTTCCTTACTTCTTAGCGCCAGATTTTTTGAAAGTAACGTAATAATCTCTTTCATGTTTTCCTTGGTCAGCGGATGGAACACCATGATTTCATCGATACGATTAATGAACTCTGGCTTAAAGAGACGCTTTACCTCTTCCATCACACCAGCTTTCATCTTTTCATAATTCTGCGCTTCGCTGGTGACCTGTGTGAATCCAAGGTTCTTAGGATCAATAATTCTCTGTGCTCCGGCATTTGAAGTCATAATCAGAATCGTATTTTTAAAGCTGATCTTACGACCTTTCGAATCCGTAATATGTCCATCATCCAAAACTTGCAGTAAAATATTGAACACATCTGGATGTGCTTTTTCTACTTCGTCAAATAAAACAACGGAATAGGGATTGCGTCTTACTTTTTCACTAAGTTGTCCTCCATCATCAAATCCAACATACCCTGGTGGAGAACCGATCAATTTTGAAACCGAATGTTGTTCCATGTATTCAGACATATCAACCCGGATCAGTGCATTTTGTGTGCCAAACATGGCCTCTGCAAGCGCCTTACTCAGCTCTGTTTTCCCTACACCAGTTGGTCCCAAAAAGAGGAAGGAACCAATTGGACGATTCGGATCCTGCAGCCCAACTCTGCCTCGCCTCATTGCCCTGGCGACTGCTGAAACAGATTCTTCCTGCCCAACAACCCTCTTATGCAAAAGAGACTCCAGTTTCAATAGTTTCTCACTTTCTTTTTCAGCAAGTTTCTTGACTGGAATTTTGGTCCAGATTGATACGACCTCTTCAATATCCTCTTCTGTTACAACATATTTCTTAGATGCCATATTCTTCTCATGCTTTTGAAGAAGTTTCAGATATTTCTTATCAAGTGCGTCATGCTCCCGTTTGATTTCTCCTGCTTTTGTAAAATCTTCTTCCTTAATTGCATTTTCAATCAGTTGTTCCATCGAACGCAAGGTGTCAGAACTTCTTTTCAATTCTTCTGGTGCCTTCCTGTTTTTCATCCTGATTGCAGAGGAAGCTTCATCAATCAGATCAATCGCTTTATCTGGGAGATTTCTATCATTGATATATCTTCCAGAAAGCTTCACTGCTGCCTGGATTGCCTCTGGTAAAATAGTAACCCCATGATGTTCCTCGTATTTATATGCGATCCCCTCCAGAATCCGAATACTTTCTTCTTCTCCTGGTTCTTCCACCGTGACTGGCTGAAAACGTCTCTCCAATGCAGCGTCTTTTTCAATGTGCTTTCTATATTCATCAATTGTTGTTGCCCCAACCAACTGAATCTCTCCACGCGCAAGAGATGGCTTCAGGATGTTGGAAGCATCAATCGCGCCTTCTGCACCACCTGCTCCAATAATTGTATGAAGTTCATCCAGAAAAAGAATCACATTGCCGTCTTCAATGACTTCTTTAATTACTTTTTTGATTCTCTCTTCAAACTCGCCTCTGTATTTACTTCCAGCTACCATTCCGGACAAATCCAGCGTGACAACACGCTTTCCCTTCACCGTTTCAGGAACATCCCCCTCTATGATTTTCTGAGCAAGACCTTCCACAATTGCTGTTTTACCAACGCCTGGTTCTCCTACGAGACAGGGATTATTCTTGGTCCTTCTACTCAAGATCTGAATCACTCGTTTGATTTCTTCACTTCTTCCAATTACGGGATCTAGCTTGCCCTCTCTCGCCAGAACCGTAAGATCTCTGCTGAATTGGTCCAATGTCTGCGTTGCAGCCGATTTCTTTCCTTTTGCTTTTTTAGGGGCAAGGTCTTCCTTATAAAGTGCTCCATCTTCTCCCATGGCAATCAGTGAATCTACATATAATTTCTGCACTGAAATTCCTAATGTATTGAGCAGACGTACTGCTACATTTTCTCCTTCTTTGATCAGTGCAAGCAGAATATGTTCTGTTCCTGTCAGTTCACTTTGGAAACGCTGGGCCTGTCTGTGACTGTCATCTAAAATTTTCATTGCTCTTGGCGAATAGCCTTCCCGGTCCTTGGTTGCAATTGGAAAGTCCGGTGCAATCAAGTCTTTGATCAGCCCCGTCAGACGTACTTCATCCGCTCCATTTTCCTGTAGAACCTTCGCTGCTGTTCCCGTTTTTTCCTTTAGAAGACCAAGAAGCAAATGCTCCGTGCCTACATAGTTCTGGTTCAATGCTTTTGCAGCGCGCTCCGCAAGTTTCAACGCTGCCTTTGCTTTATTGGTATAATTATCATACATAATCTTCTCCTCCGTATTCCTCGAAAATCTCGTCTACCATTTCATGCATTTCTTCAATCAGGATATTCCTGCAACTGCCTCTTGCAATGAGCACTCTGAGTTCTTTTTTCATATCTTCCATAGCACGCAGCTTATTCATATCAATTGCAATTACAGCGCCTTTTCTTCTATCCACTTTTACAAAACCATCCTGTTTTAGGACGGTGTAGGCTTTATTGACTGTATGCATATTAATTCCAATGGTGTCTGCAAGTTGCCTGACAGATGGCAGAGGGTCGCCTTCATGATACCTTGATGTTGCAATCCCCAAAATAATCTGGTTGCATAATTGTATATAAATGGCTTCATCACTATTAAAATCAATCTCAATGATCATAATTAACACTCCTTTTTCTGTTATATTTAATATAACACAACTATTCTTTTTTTCAATCATCCCATCAATATTTTATAGTTTTATAATAATTAAAAAACAGAGACCAAATTTGTATCTGGTCTCTGTTTCGATCATTGATAGGTAATTGTCACACTAGGATAGGTTCTGTAAAGGAACAAATTCATAATCAAAACCGGCTAGTCAATTTCATCGCCATCTAAATTGATAAATACAAACGTATCTTCATCATCTGGGTCAAAGTCTAATTGATCTGATGTTGTTTTCATAGGTGTTTTACCCGTTGTTTTGGAGAGTTGTTCTTCTTCTACTTCTAAAAAATTACGAGGCTTGGTGTCTTTGTGCGATGTCTGGACTTTACGAGAGGTCTCTTGGCTTGTCTCCGAATGCCTGATAGGAGTTTTTGAATGCATTCTGCTCTTCCCATGCACATTAGATTCTTTTCTTCTATGACTGGTATCATCATGCTTGTCATCATAGTGGTCATCATCGTCATCGTCACTATCATCGTCGTCATCATCATAGTTGTCATCATCGTCGTCATCATCATGATCCCATTCAAGTTCTGACCTATAGTCATTCATTTTTATGGCCAATATTGTTACCAGTACAAGGAGTAATACGACGACAATTGCAAGTACTATGACAAGAGTCCGAAAAACAGAACCATCGACAGCTTCTTCTTCTGAGCGAACTACATTACTCATATAGAAACGTTGGTAAGTCACTTCAGCAGAATCATACATATAGAATCCTTCTCCACCGGAAGAACTCTGTGCATAAAAAATATAAAAATCACCATTTTTCCAGGCACGTACCGCCTGATCATTCAGCGTCACCGCAACCTCGGTAAAGCCCTCTGGAAGTGGAGGTGTCTCTTCTGTTGTCAGAATCGTCATCTCAGCAGACGCATTCTGTGTCTCGTCCTGCGCTGTCTCATCTGTCACTGCATCTGCCGACACTGTTTCTGTGCCTGTTTCAGCAGCCGAATCGGTTGCTTCCGGATCTGTCTCAGTTGTATCAGCTTCTTCTGTCTGGGTTCCACCTTCTACTTCTGTCACTGCTGGCTCTTCTTCAATTTCACCAAACGTAACCAGATCAGCTCTTACAAATCCTTTGTACGACTGGTTGTTATATGTAAAAGAAACCTGATACCATTCTTTTCCATCGTCTCCGGTTGTTTTGCCTGTTATGGTAAGCCTTGTTCCTTTTCCTACACTTGCAACAAGATCTGCCGTGGTTGACGCACTGGTACGCACTCTGGCACTCCTAACCGAAACCCTGCATGTCTGGTTATCTACCGCCGTTACATTCGCAGTTGCTGTTGTAGCCGCCGTATCCGCTGCTGTTGTCGTTGTTGTCGCTGCCTCCGTTGTGGCGGTGCTTTTCGAGACCAGATCAGAACGGATAAATCCTTTGGTAGAGGCATCCACATAAACCTCATACCAGGTGCTTCCGTCATCCCCTGTCACTTCACTCATAATGGTAAGCGTCGTTCCCGATACAGCACTCGATACAACCGTACTACTTGTGTTGGCTTCTGCCCTTATTTTAGCTGAGGCTGGAATAACTGTTCCGGTCGTTTGGGCAAATACCGTGATTCCACCAAAAAACAAAACAAGGAAACTAATCGCAACCCCCAGTAATAACCGATACTGAAACCAACAGTTTTTCACATTCTCATTCCAATGATCCGTGTAACTTGTAGTTCTCATACTCATCCCCAATCCGCATCTTGTACTTATGCATTGTTTATTCTCTTTTAAATCGTTTTTCTCCGGTAGCATTGCTTTCTCGTTCCATTCCAATTCCTTTGCCAAGTCTAGCCATATGATTCTTACGCTCTTCCTCTTCAATTCTCCGATGAAACGCAGTTTCACATTTATTACAACACCTGCCCGAGCGAATATTGTCACCACAGACTTCACACCTCATAAAAGTCCTGGATTCTGCTGTAATCTCTATTTTAGATTCCCGAAGCATGGCTCTGACGGACTTCTGGCTAACACCAATTTCCTTCTCAATCTGGGCCGCTGTTGCTCCCCGGTTGCTCTCAATGTACAATCTGACTTTCCCATAATCATCATAATCCACATGCTTACAGTCTTCACAGCGATATTCCCCCACCCCTGCAAAAATCATCATACCGCCACATTTACTACATTGGACCGGTCTGTTGTACGTATTGATATCAAAACTATTCATTCCATCACATCCTATCAGTATTCAATTTTATTCAGCCTCGTCAATTGCTTTTCCAATATCATTTCTCATATATTTATTCGCAAACTGTACCCACTGTGTTGCCTGATAAGCATGTTCCCTTGCCTGCTTCAAATCTTTGCCTTTGGCTGTCACCCCTAGCACTCTTCCACCATTGGTCACAACTCCATCTTCGGTCTGTCTGGTCCCAGCATGAAACAGATAATAACCGTCCTGCCCCTTGAAACGCTCCATCCCTGTAATCAGATGGCCTTTTTCATATCTTTCCGGGTACCCATTTGATGCAAGTACCACACATACGGCTGCATTCTCTTCGAATTCGAGTTCAATCTGATCAAGCGTTCCATCTATGCAGGCTTCCACTACATCGATAATATCATTTTTCATTCGTGGCAACACAACCTGTGTTTCCGGATCCCCAAATCTGGCATTGTATTCTAGCACTTTCGGTCCCTGCTCCGTCAGCATCAGTCCAAAAAATATAATTCCTTTAAATTCTCGCTCTTCAAGTGCCATGGCATCCACTGTTTTCTGATACACATACTCCTTGCAAAAAGCATCTACTTCTTCTGTATAAAAAGGACTCGGTGAAAAAGTTCCCATTCCACCAGTATTTAGTCCAAGATCTCCATCTTTTGCTCGTTTGTGATCCTGTGCCGAGGTCATGATCCGGATTGTCTTTCCATCAACAAACGACAGTACCGATACTTCTCTGCCCTGCATGAATTCTTCCACGACCAGTGTATTTCCAGAATCTCCAAACTGCTTTTCCAGCATAATGGTGTTAACACCATCCAATGCTTCCTCTAACGAGTTGCAGATTAAAACTCCCTTCCCAAGGGCAAGACCATCTGCTTTCAGTACAATAGGGTATTTCGCATGAACCAAATGTGCAATCGCTGCATCGGGATCAGTAAAGTTTTCATACCCTGCGGTTGGAATCTCATACTTTTTCATTAAATCTTTAGAAAAAGCTTTGCTTCCTTCCAGAATCGCCGCATTCTTACGAGGACCAAACACCCGAAGCCCAGCGGTTTCAAACACATCAACAATACCACCCACCAATGGATCATCCGGTCCAACAATCGTCAGATCAATCTTTTCCTCCCTGGCAAATGCAACAAGCTTTTCAAACTCCATCACATCAATCGGAACACACTGTGCAAACTCTGCAATTCCAGCATTTCCAGGTGCACAAAATATTTTTTCAGCTCTCGGACTTCTTGCAACACTCTCTGCAATTGCATGCTCACGCCCGCCGCCGCCAATAATTAAGATCTTCACTCTTTACTCTCCCTGTCCGGTTCTTCCATTTCCGTTGGCAATCAGATTAATTGCCTGCGGAAGAAGGACCCACTCTGCCTGTTCCATTACCCTTTTCTGTAAAACCTCTGGTGTATCATCAACCAATACTTCTACTGGCTTTTGTAATAGAATCGGACCAGTATCCGTTCCCTCATCCACATAGTGAATCGTTGCACCCGTGTACTTGACACCTCGCTCCAGTGCGGCCTGATGCACCCTTAGCCCATAATACCCAACTCCACAAAACGCTGGGATCAAAGAAGGATGTACATTAATAATCTGCTTGGGGTATCTGGTAATCATTTCCTGTGGAATCGCTACTAAAAATCCTGCTAGTACAATCAGATCAGGCTGCGCCTCATCTACTGATGCAAGGAGCGCCTTATGAAATTCACTCCGCTCCCCAAAACTCTTCGGAGAAATACAGTCCGTCTCTATTCTGTTCTCTTTGGCACGTACCAGACCATATGCATTCGCATTATTCGAAATCACCTTGACAATCTGGGCCTTTTGAATCTGTCCTGTATGAATGCCATCAATGATTGCCTGCAGATTCGTTCCACCACCCGAAATACACACAACCACTCTTAACATAATTCGATGTCCTTCTGTCCTTCTTCAATCGCACCAATTACATAAGCCTCTTCACCAGCATCTTTTATCGCTGTCAAAGCCTTCTCTACATCTGCTGGATTGACAGCAATCATCATGCCAATTCCCATATTATAAGTCGAGTACATCATTTCCTCTGAAATGCCACCTTTTTCTTGTAACAGCTTAAAAATAGCTGGAATTGGATAGCTGTTTTTTGAAAGTTTCGCTTTCTTTGTTTCTGGCAGCATTCTTGGAATATTCTCATAAAAACCACCACCTGTAATATGACTGCAGGCATTAATGACAACTCCTGCCTCTTTCACCATTCGAAGTGTTTTTACATAAATTTTAGTTGGCTCAAGAAGCGCTTCTCCAAGCGTTCTCCCAAGCTCTGGATAAAAAGTATCCAGACTTTCTCTGCTCATCTCAAATACTTTTCGGACAAGTGAAAATCCATTGCTATGAACCCCTGAGGATGCAATTCCAATCACAACATCTTTGGCTGCCAGATTCTTCCCTGTAATCAGATTCTTCTCATCTACAATCCCAACCGCAAAACCAGCCAGATCATATTCATCCTCTGGATAGAATCCCGGCATTTCTGCTGTTTCACCACCAATTAAGGCTGCATTAGAAAGCTGACAGCCATCGGCAACCCCTTTTACAATCGTTGCAATCTTCTCTGGAACATTTTTCCCACAAGCGATATAATCCAGGAAAAACAATGGCTCGCCCCCTGCACAGGCAATATCATTGACACACATTGCCACACAGTCAATTCCAATCGTATCATGTTTGTCCATCAGAAATGCCAGCTTCAGTTTTGTTCCAACACCATCTGTTCCAGAAACCAGTGTTGGCTTTTCCATATCTTTAAAAGAGGATAACGAAAAGGCTCCTGAAAATCCACCAAGTCCTCCAAGTACTTCAGGTCTCATCGTCCCGGCAACATGCTTCTTCATTAACTCCACTGCTTTATAACCAGCTTCAATATCAACACCTGCATTCTTATAATCCATTCGTTCCATCCCATCCGCATGCACTCACACACACTCTCTTATCTATATCCTGCTTCTTCACCAAACAATAATGCTATTATTTATCTCTCCATGAACTTTTTATATCCCATCTCCTGAAGAAGATGATCCTTCTCCATTACGCTTTTCTTCATCTCTTCTGAATGTGCCTTTAAACGCTCAAGCAACTTAGCATCTGAAGTAGCAAGAATTTTTGCAGCAAGCAGTCCTGCATTCATTCCCCCGTTAATTGCCACAGTCGCTACCGGAATCCCAGCAGGCATTTGCACGATTGAATACAAGGAATCCTTCCCTCCCAGAGAAGTTGTATGCATTGGAATTCCAATGACAGGCATCGGGAAAATTGCTGCACACATACCCGGAAGATGAGCTGCCATACCAGCACCGGCAATTATAACTTTAAACCCTTTTTGTTCTGCTGTCTGGGCATATTCAAAAAAAACATCCGGCTCTCTGTGCGCTGACAAAATCTTGATTTCATATCCAATCCCAAGCTTTTCCAGAATATCTGCTGCCTTCGCCATTACCGGCATATCCGAATCACTTCCCATTACAATTCCAACCTGTGCCATTTCATTTCCTCCTCAAAACTCAAAGTTTACTTATACCATTTATTCTGCACATACAGTTTACAAACATACTCTTCTGGCGTCAACCTTTTCTTGCCAAATCACCAAAGATCCCTCTATTTCATACTTCTGCAAATGGAAGATTTAATTCTTCACATCCTGGCAAAACAAACCTTCCCGCGGAGATAATTAACACCTTTTCTCCATTCGGTTTTACCGCTGAAAGACTTCCGATTTCATCATAAGGAATCGTAATATCAGTATGACAGTTTACATATGCCTTCGAAACATCCGTCTTTCTTAGAATTGAAACTTCATTATCCCTTGCAATAATTTCTTTTTTATTTGGGTTATATACCTTCACATCCTCACTATGGGAGTAACAAGTGTCCCCTACCGCAAAATGTGGTCCCATTTTTTCAGCAATCAGGATTGGCAGTTTATCTTCAATTCCATATTTCTTCGCACATACATAAGCTGCTGTGTTTGTTCCAATTGCAAATTCGCCAAGTGGTAATGTCTCATGATGAAACAATACATTATCTTTTATATACTTTTTGTTCTCTTCTTCCTCTTCAAAATTACTGCAGTTGTAAGACACAATCTTTCCATCCTCAAAAACCACTTCCAGATTCTGATACTCCAGCTCATTTAAGAAAACTCTGCTCACAAAAAGTGTCCCACTCGTTCCCTTCAAAACAGGTGAAGTAAAGACTTCCCCCACGGGAATATTCACATCCGCAACGCAGTTTTCAAAAATCGTTTCTTTCTCAGGATTCTGAGGCTGTAATAAGGAAACTCTGAAATCCGTTTTGTTACCGTTCGACCCTTTGATTTCCACATACTCCGAACCATCCAACGCATCAATGATGGTCTGTTGTATCGTTTCATATCGTTTATAATCCAGTGTATTGATTTTCACAATCTCCTGAAAAATCTCCTCATATTGCTCTCCTATTTCTGGTACAGGAAATGCAATAATGGTAAAGCTTCTTTCTTCTCCACGAATATATTCATTCACTAGTGCACCTGCTTTAGAAGCGTACTCCACTGAAATCTTCTGCTGCTCCTCTGAATATCTGCAAGCCTCTTTTTTAGAAACCGGAACAAATGGTGTTTCACCAAACACCTCCATCACTGCAGGTCCCGCATGGACAAAGGCAAGTTCTTTTTGTGTTTCATATGCTGCCTTTAATACCTCTAATTTGCGATTCATCAGAAGTTTGTCCAAAAACAGTGCATCATCTTCTTTGTGATCAAACTCATATTGTTTATTTGGAATTGCTCCATAGAATCCAATTTTGAGATTACTCTTCTTGTTAAAAACAGATTCTCCTGCTCTGTAAATAGCAGGCTGTAATCCCATCTCTTTAAAATTCGAAATTGCTTTTCTTATCACTCGTTCAAATCCAATGCTATAGCGAATATTGACCACCTTTTTCTTAGAGAGGTCCTTGTTCCCCATGATAAATCCAATTCGGAACCCTTCCGTATAGGTATCTGCTATTTTGGCGATTTCTTCTTCAGACATTGCATTTAGCATCCGGGCGGTTCCACATTCATTCTCTCCAATAAATTCACCATAGAAATATAAATACCTAAGATCTTCCAAATCAGCAGTTTGGATGATGGAAGCCGCAAAATCATGTGCTGGATCAAGCTGGTGCTTCACCCTCTTCTCAGTTTCTGTTTCAGAATAGTCACTGAGAAACCAATAACAGATGTCTCGTACCTGTGCAGGCGTCGGAATAGGTTCTCCTTGTTCACATGCAAAATAAAAGCTGTGATAAATTTCTAAAAACAACTCCATGCGAATTGCCATGGCTTCCTGGTCCTGTTCATAGGCATAGACAATCAACGCTCTCATTTCAGTATATAAAAAGGAGAATAACTGCCCATATTCCATTCCAAACAAGCGAACACAGTATTGTGGATTTGCATAACTCGATTCGTATGCCTCTCCCAGTAATTCTTCATATAACTTTCTATTTTCTTTTTCTAAGATAGAAAGAGTTTCAGATTTTATTCTCCCACTTTGAACTCTTTCATATTCCTCATCCATCCTGATCAAAAAATCTGATGTGTTGACAAAAAAATCTCTATAAGGATCTGTCACAATTGTTTCATCCCCTATTTTTTTAATTCTCAAAAGGCTTAGAGAATATCTTTCCTCTATCATAATCCATACGCTCCTGCATATAAAATGAAACTGATCGCAGCCAGAGAAAGTGTATTGAGTGTGATTCCAAGATAAGAAAAAAAGTAGAATTTGTCTTTTTCAAATTTTGAAATCACACCAAGTGTCTCTCCAACCAAAGAAAAAATCAGTGTTAATAGTATCACTGTACCATATTGAAAGGCTGCCTGACCCGCACTTTGAAAGGAATAATAAACTGAAAGTGCAATGGAAAACAGACAGATGATTCCAAGTACAGAAGACATGATTGCTTTTTCAGGATGGTTCTTATTGGTAAACATATATCCTGATTTTCTAGCCATACTTTTACCTCTTTGTTCTAAAACATAATCTGGGATTTTCTGACAAGTAGCTTTGCTCCGCTAATCAGCAATAAAATGCCACTTGTTACGCCTACTACAATTGCAATGACTCCAATCACAATTGCTACTGCACCTGCACCATTCATGGTTTTGTAGATTTTCTCATCCATACTAATTACCATCCCTCCCTTTTATTTTGCTCCATATTGCTCATAATAAGCATCAATTGCTGTTTTGATCTGATCATCAAGATACACTTTTCCGTGTAATGGTCTGTTGTATAAATGTGCAATCACTTCCTCCATGGTTACGATTGCTGTTGTTTCAAATCCATAGGTTTCTTTGATTTCCTCTAATGCACTTTTTTCGCCTTGTCCACGTTCCATTCTGTCAACGCTAACGACCAGACCGCAAACCTGAACCTCTCCCTGTGCCTTAAGAATAGGAAGTGTCTCCCCAATCGAAGTCCCTGCTGTAGTAACATCTTCTATTAAAAGCACTTTGTCCCCATCCAGAATGGGACTCCCAAGCAGAATTCCGGTGTCACCATGATCTTTTACTTCTTTTCTGTTTGAGCAGTATTTAATATCTTTTCCATAAAGAGTACTGATTGCCATTGTTGTTGCAACGGTTAATGGAATCCCTTTGTACGCAGGCCCAAACAGAACATCAAAATCTAGTCCAAATTTTGTTTCGATTGCTTTTGCATAGTATTCCCCGAGTTTCTTCAGCTGACCACCAGTGCGATAAAAACCTGTGTTGACAAAAAAAGGCGTCTTCCTGCCGCTTTTCGTTGTGAAATCTCCAAATTTCAAAACATTACAATCCACCATGAATTCTATAAACTGCTCTTTATACTGTTCCATTCCAATTCTCCTCATTACATGTGTCATTTACTTTTTTATTATTACCTGTTTTGCAATGCCTGGCTGATATCTGCAATCATATCCTCAACTGCTTTTCTGGAAGCATCGGCGTAATTGTATTCCCCAAAGGATGCATATTCCTTGCTCTGGTAGGCTGCAATAATTCCTCTGGATGAATTCACGATTGCACCAAGTCCATCCTGATTGAAAAAATGCACCAGATCGGCTCCCTTGCCACCCTGCGCACCGTATCCTGGTACCAGAATAAACGTTTTTGGCATGATTTTCCTGAGTGTTTTTCCCATTTCCGGATAGGTTGCGCCAACTACAGCACCGATATAGCTGTATTCATCTCCCATCAGCTCACTTCCCCACTCGGCAACTTTCTCGCCAACAAGTTCATACAATGGCCTTCCATCTACCATTCTATCCTGGAATTCCCCACTGCTTGGATTTGATGTTTTGACTAAAATAAAAAGACCCGTTTTCTCTTCTTTACAGACATCCATAAAAGGTCTCACTCCATCAGATCCAAGATAAGGATTTACCGTTGCAAAATCTTCGTGAAATCCATAATATTCTTTTTTTCCAATTTTAACCTTTCCAAGATGTCCCGTGGCATAAGCAGCTGATGTAGAACCAATATCACCTCTTTTTATGTCACCAATTACAACCAGGCCTTTTTTTCTACAATATTCTACTGTTTTCTGAAATGCTCTCATTCCAGCTATTCCAAACTGCTCATACATCGCAATCTGTGGTTTCACTGCAGGAATCAAATCATAAACAGCATCAATAATCCCTTTATTATACTGCCAGATTGCTTCCGCTGCTCCCTCCGGTGTTTCCCCTAATGCATCAAACACACTGTCTAATAGATAGCCCGGAATATAGTCAAGCATTGGATCAAGTCCAACTACGATTGGTGCGTTTGTTTTTCTTATTTTATCAACCAAAATATTTATCATAATCGTATTGCTCCCATCTGCGACCTTGGGTCGCCCTTTAATCAGGCAGTTGAATATTCCAATTTCAACATTTCTCCCTTTTTTTACACATATCTCATAAAATTATCTCATATTTATACGTTACTTTCAAGTATGGATTCCTTTTAAAAAACAGGTGTGCCAATTGGCACACCTGTCTGTTCTTTAAACATATTCAAAACGCTCCGCAAACTTTTTGATATTGGAAGCATTTACAAACTTCTGATAACCGTCTCCATTTACCACCACAAGAGTTGGCGCCTGCATCACTTGATACCTGGAAGCCAGTTCCATATTTTCCTCCGCATCAATCACAACGACTTTTTCTTCTTTTAAATATTCTTTTGCCAACAGACAGTTCGGACAAGTCTTTGTCGTAAATAAATATTTTAGATTCTCTGGCATATCCACTCTGACCTGTAATGATTCCTGATTCCCAGATAACGTTACAATACTTGAAACAGGACGTTTTAGGGAAGAATCTGCAATATTGTATTCTTGTCTGTTTGCATATTCCTGTAATTTACCATCATTCCAATTCTGAACAGGTCTGTAATAGCCTGTAATTCTGCTATAAACTTCCGTTACCGCTCCACAATGTGGACATTTTGTCACTTCCCCTGCTAAATATCCATGTTCTCTACAGATGGAATAGGTTGGTGACATTGTATAGTAAGGTAATTTATAATTTTCCGCGATTTTTTTGACCAGTTCTGCAGATGCCCTCCAGTCTGGTAGCTTCTCACCAACAAAAGCGTGAAATACAGTGCCTGAAGTATATCGTGTCTGTAGCTCATCCTGAATATCAAGTGCATCAAAGATATCCTCAGTGTAATCCACTGGTAAATGCGAGGAATTGGTATAATAAGGTGTATCACCTGGCTTCCCAGCAGTTTTAATGGATGGCCATTTTTTCTTATCATGTTTCGCAAGACGGTAGGTCGTACTCTCTGCCGGTGTTGCCTCAAGATTAAACAAATTTCCGTATTGCTCCTGGTAATCAGAAAGTCTGTTACGCATGTGCTCCAGAACCTCTTTTGTAAAATCCTGTGTTTTGCTTTCTGTCATATCTGCGCGAAGCCAGTTTGCATTCAATCCCACTTCATTCATGCCAATTAATCCAATGGTAGAAAAATGATTGTCAAAACTTCCAAGATACCTTCTTGTATAAGGATATAACCCTTCCTGCAACAGCTTGTTAATCACATCCCTCTTAATTTTTAAAGATCTGGCAGAAACATCCATCATTTTATTCAAACGTTTATAAAAATCGTCCTTTGTAGAAGAAAGATATGCAATTCTTGGCATATTAATCGTAACAACGCCTACACTTCCTGTACTTTCCCCTGAACCGAAGAAACCACCTGTTTTCTTGCGAAGCTCACGAAGATCAAGGCGAAGTCTGCAGCACATACTACGTACATCGCTTGGCTGCATATCAGAATTGATGTAATTAGAAAAATAAGGGGTTCCATATTTTGATGTCATCTCAAACAACAATCTGTTATTCTCGGTATCCGACCAGTCAAAATCTTTTGTAATGGAATAGGTTGGAATTGGATATTGGAATCCTCTTCCGTTCGCATCTCCCTGAATCATGGTTTCAATAAATGCTTTATTGACCATGTCCATTTCCATCTTACAATCTTTATACTTAAAATTCATCTCCGTACCGCCCACAATAGCAGGTAGTTCTGCAAGATCTTCTGGAACTGTCCAGTCTAATGTAATATTTGAAAAAGGTGCCTGTGTTCCCCATCTGCTGGGGGTATTCACCCCATATATAAACGCTTCAATGCATTTCTTTACTTCTTCATAAGAGAGATGATCCGCTTTTACAAAAGGAGCTAAATACGTATCAAAGGAAGAAAACGCCTGTGCTCCTGCCCATTCATTCTGCATAATTCCCAGAAAATTAACCATCTGGTTACATAACACAGATAAGTGCTTGGCAGGTGCAGATGTAATTTTCCCTGAAATTCCGCCTAACCCTTCCATAATGAGTTGCTTCAATGACCAGCCTGCACAATAACCCGTCAACATGGACAAATCATGAATATGAATATCTCCATCTCTGTGTGCCGCCGCAACTTCTTCATCATAGATTTCTGATAACCAGTAATTCGCTGTCACTGCTCCTGAATTACTCAGAATCAGTCCACCTACCGAATAAGTTACCGTTGAATTTTCTTTTACACGCCAGTCTTCCACTTTCACATAGCTGTTCACAACATCTTTGTAATCCAGAATGGTCGACTTCATGGTTCTTAATTTTTCACGTTGTTTTCTATATAAAATATAAGCCTTTGCAGCTTCTGTATATCCTGCCTGCTCCAGCACCCGCTCCACGCTATCCTGTACGTCTTCTACATGAACCCGGTTCTCGTTCATTTTTTTTTGAAAATCAGAAGTCACACGTAAAGCCAGAAGATCAATAATATCATTATTGTATTGAACATCTGTCGCATTAAAAGCTTTCATAATTGCATCGTTAATTTTAGTCAGGTTAAAATCTGCATCCTTGCCATCCCTTTTTACAACACTAAACATAGTAAAACCCCTCCTGATTACCCCTGTTTTTGTCTGCCATTTCCATCGGCTAGACATAAAAAGATTATAACATTGCCTATTTATGAAGTCAACAAAAACCACCATATATAGTGTGTTATTTCCTTCACACATTATATATGGTGGTTTCATCTGGTTTTATCTGGTTTTTAAAAATTCATACTCTCTGAGAGCCTTTTCATCATCCGGGTATTTTTTTAAATATGCCTCCATACTGACAATTGCCTGGTTATACTGCTGCAAATATTCATAGGCAACTATTTCATTGTAAGAGAGCGTCTGCATCATTGTGGTATCATTTAATTTAATTCCAGCCTGAAAGGCTTCCAATGCAGACTGATAATCTTCTAATTCCAGTCTGCAAACTCCAAGTCTGTTGTAAATGACTGCATTTTCAGTTTCTTTTAAATAACCTGCATAAATACTTGCTGCATAATTGTTATCGCCAAGTGCTTCATAAGTCTTGCCCAACATGATGATAATCGTTACATCTTTAGAATCCAGTCTCGCTTCCTCCAGATTATTTCTTGCAGACTCATAGTCTTTGCAGTAATAACTGATTCGCCCCTTATCATAAAGACTCATTTTATCCGATTGTTCTTCCAGCAGTTTTTTCAAATATCCGATTCCAGCTTCTTCATAGCCATGCTCTTCCAGATGGGTATAGATGTCAATAAACAAGGAATATTCTGTTGGGGAAAGCTGCATTGCCATTTCATAATCGCTGATCGCCTTCTCATAATTTTCTATCTCCAGATAAGCACAGCCACGCAAATAATATGCCTGTGACTCTGAGTCTTTAAGCGCAAGGATTGAAGAATAGGTTGCAATTGCCTTCTCAAGATCTCCATTTTTATAATCGGCCACTGCAAGGTAATAATTTATGTCATAGACCAACTCATCCGGTCCGCCTTTGTGAAAAGATAATGCATTCAGCAAAGAAGTTCTTGCCTCCTCATATTGGGTAAGACCCATATAGGCCAGTCCCTGTCCCCGATATGCCTGTTCCTTATCTTCTCCATTCAGAATTGCAGCATCAAAACTTGCAAGTGCTTCTTCATATTGCATTGCACTGACTGCTTCCATCCCTGTTTTGATACTTTCCATCTTGCTATTCCCTGCACATGCGCTGGTAAATGATACGGTTACCAGTAGCATCGCTACAAGTCCGGCTTGTTTCCACTTCATTTCCTATCCCCCTGATCAGATTAGAACACAAATTCATTGGTTTCTTTTCTTAAATCAAACCTGCCAATTCCTTTACTACCTCACCTGCCAGAATTAATCCTGCTACAGACGGAACAAATGCTGTACTTCCAGGTGTCTGTCTCTTTCCAGACTCTTCCTCTGACGGAAAAGGCATCCGAGCCAGCTCTGTGGAATACACTACTTTTAATTCCTGAATCCCTCTAGCCCTGAGTTCTTTTCGCATCACCTTTGCCAGAGGACAGACCGAAGTCCGAAAAAGATCTGTTACTTCAAATTTTGTTGGGTCTATTTTATTCCCAGCGCCCATACAGCTGATAATTCGGCAACCCGCTCTCTGTGCCTGCATGACGAGCTCTATTTTTGCTGTAACTGTATCTACTGCATCGATCACATAATCGTATTGCGTAAAATCAAACTCATGCGCTGTCTCTGGCAAATAAAAAACAGAATAGACATTCACATGGGCCTCTGAATTAATCTCCAGAATCCGTTCCTTCATAACCTCTGTTTTTTGTCGGCCAATCGTTTTTGTTGTGGCAACTACCTGCCTGTTAATATTGGTAAGTGCAACAACATCCTTGTCAATCAGATCCAGGGTTCCTATTCCGCTTCTCGCAAGCGCCTCAGCTGCGTGACCACCCACTCCACCAATCCCAAACACAGCTACTCTGGAATGATATAATTTCTCCATTGCCTCTGTCCCAAACAAAAGCTCAGTCCTGCTAAAACGATGTACCATTCAAACCCTCCACAAAGCCTATTCCAACATTTTTTAAATCAAGAGCCCATTATTTGAACCGAGATGACTACTCCTGCATCATCATCCAAATCGCAACACTGCCATTAAAGGTGATTGTAATACTTTCATCCGACGCTGTAAAGGGAATCTGGGAAGGTGCTTCTTAAAAGCAGGGAAGACCTTTGTTGCGATCACAAGTTGAAGCAGTTTTTTTGGAACATTCATAGCAGATCTCATTGTCAGGAATTTCTTTCGTGAAATAACTATTTACATTTTCCAGCGTCGTCTGTGCTATATTGGACAATGCTTCTTTGGTTAAAAAAGCCTGGTGCGATGTGACTATCACATTCGGAAGAGAGATTATTCTCGCCAAAGTATCATCTTGAATAATTTCATTTGAAAAATCCTCATAAAAGAACTCTGCTTCTTCCTCATAAACATCTAACCCTGCTGCACCAACTTTTCTTGTTTTTATGGCTTCTAACAGTGCATCGCTATCCACCAGTGCTCCTCTGGAAGTATTCAGGATAAATACCCCCTCCTTCATTTCTTCAAAAGCAGCTTCATTCAAAATATGAAAACTCTCCTTCGTAAGAGGACAATGCAGTGAGATGATGTCTGATTTTTGATATAATTCACTCGCACTCACATATTCAATTCCACTGTCTTTAACCGGAAAGGGGTCATATGCAATTACATGCATTCCAAATCCATGACAAATATCCATGAAAATTCTTCCAATTTTACCCGTTCCCATTACACCTATCGTTTTGCCATGCAAATCAAATCCGGTTAAACCATTCAAACTAAAATTAAACTCTCTCGTCCGGTTATAAGCCCTATGGAGCTTCCGATTCAACGTCAGTAAAAGCGCCATTGCATGCTCTGCGACAGCATAGGGAGAATAAGCAGGCACCCTCGATACATGTATCCTGCTATAGGCATACTTAAAATCAATATTATTATATCCTGCGCAACGCATTGCCAGCAT
>CANRNK010000017.1 GCA_947631985.1 uncultured Lachnospiraceae bacterium
GGTTCCAGAATTTCATCAATTGTTTTTGTGTTTTCAGGAAGATGCGGAAAGGCAATTGTAGGTCGCAGTTTTGACAAATCAATGGTAATTTCTTTTTCATAACTAGCATCTTCATCTGCTGTGTAAATCTTGAATTCGCGTTTTGAATGATCTTTCATATAAGCGACTGCTAAATCGTCAACGGGAAATATGCCATTCTTTGCGCCAGCCTCAATTGCCATGTTGGCAATTGTAAATCGATCATCCATTGTTAAATGAGCAATTCCATCACCAACGAACTCCATCGACTGATAGAGTGCGCCATCCACACCAATCATACCAATAATGTGTAAAATGACATCTTTCCCACTTACCCACGGGTTCATTTTTCCGGTCAGGTTAAATTTGATTGCTGAAGGTACTTTAAACCAGGCCTTTCCGGTTGCCATTCCTGCCGCCATATCCGTACTTCCAACCCCTGTTGAAAATGCACCCAGTGCACCATAGGTACAAGTATGGGAATCTGCACCAATAATGACATCTCCTGCAACTGTAAGACCTTTTTCAGGCAACAAGGCATGTTCGATTCCCATCTGACCTACTTCAAAATAATTCGTTATTTCATTTTTATAGGCAAATTCACGTAAACATTTACAATGCTCAGCTGATTTGATATCTTTATTTGGCACAAAATGGTCTGGAACAAGTGCGATTTTATCTTTATCAAACACACCACTTGTTTTCATTTTTTCCATCTCTTTGATTGCAACCGGACTGGTGATATCGTTTCCCAGCACTAAATCTAAATCAGCTTCAATCAATTGCCCTGCAACAACCTTCTCAAGCCCTGCATGTGCAGCCAGAATTTTTTGCGTCATTGTCATCCCCATGTTTTTATACCATCCTTTTCTTATTGATTGTAAATTGAGAACCAATTCATTCTAATCTATTCTCTCATCATTAAAAAATTTCTAATTACTTTGTTTTGCACGATATCAATTCTATCTTAATTCTCTTAAAATATCCTAACATATTGAGATATAATTGAAAAATAGAATAATTTTATGTATACTATAACTATCAGTTATACTTTTTTTGGAAAGGATACCGGAATATGTCTAATAATTTATCATCCTATAAAATCTTTTGCGCGGTCGCAACGCATGGAAATATTTCAAGTGCTGCCAAAGAACTTTTTATCAGCCAGCCAGCTGTCAGTAAAGCAATTTCAAAACTAGAACAAAATCTTAATGTAACACTTTTTGAACGGAGTTCCAGAGGTGTAACACTTACCTATGAAGGAAGACTCCTTTATACCCAGGTCGAAGGTGCGTTTCATTCAATCCGTCAGGGTGAGAAACAAATCCAAAGAATTGCAACCCTTGGAATTGGCCATCTCTCACTTGGTGTCAGTACAACTCTGTGTAAATATGTGTTGCTTCCCTATCTCCAGGAATTTATCCAGAATAATCCCCATATCAATCTGTCCGTTTCCTGTCAATCTACCAATAAGACAATCTATGATATTGAAAATGGAAATCTGGAAATTGGGTTAATCGGAGAACCTGCCATCATTGGCAATTATATATTTCATCCATTAAAAGAAATTCAGGATATTTTTGTAACAACCCAGAATTACCTGGATCATCTGAAAATACGCGATGGGGAATGTTTAACTGATATCTTTGGATCTGCAACCCTGATTCTCCTCGATAAAGACAATATGACAAGACAATACGTAGATCGTTTTCTGGCTGCAAGTCAAATTGAGCCAAAGAATATTATCGAAGTTACGACAATGGACCTTCTGATTGAATTTGCAAAAACAGGGCTTGGAATTGCCTGTGTAATTAAAGAATTTGTAAAACAGGAATTAGATTTAGGAAGTTTAATCGAATATCCAATTCCATTTGAAATCAGAAAGCGAAATATTGGTTTTGTTTATCCAAAATCAATCTCTCATTCTTTGGTGATGGAGCGTTTTATCTCTTATTATAAGAATCGGTCCTAAAATTAGTTTTTATTCCATTATTTTTTTGCATGCTACCGGTCCCACTCGTTTTGTTTTTTGCCAAATAACAAAGGTTTTGCAATTTTTTCATTAAAGAACGCAATCAAAGGACCCATAAAAAATGCGGTAATCAATGTCCCGACGCCAATAATTGCTCCTAGAAGAAATCCTATGATAACACAGATTAAATCGGTGGCAATTCGACAGTATTGAAATTTGGCTATTTTTTTATCTCTTAAAATTAACGCAATTGCATCATACGTTGAAACGCCGAGATCAGCTGTATAATAAAGCGATGAGGCAAAGCAGATGATAACGATTCCAACCAATAATAAAACCACTCTCATGACAATTCCTGGAGCTACAATTACTTTTCCAAGTAAATACAAGGAAAGCTCTACCATGTATCCAGTACCAAAGATATTAATAAAAGTAGCAATTCCAATATAATGTTTGTTCAAAATAAAAATCAAAACCAGCATAAGCAAATTGATGATGGTGTAAAGTGTACCAAAACCAATGGGAAAAACATTTGTAACCGCGTTGGCAATTCCATTTGCAAAACATTGAAAAGGATCTGTTCCAAATAAGGAAAGTCGGAATAAACCCACACTAAATCCACTAATACATACGCCGGCAAATGCCATAATAATTCTTTTTTTCTTTTGTTCTTTCGTTTCCATTTTATTCCAATCTGTATGTTTTTTCATACTTTCAAAAATTATGAGATTCATTTTAAAATCAACTAAAAAAATTACGACAAGAAAAAAAGGGGAGAAGATCTTCCCTGAAGAACATCTTCCCCTTTTTTATTT
This sequence comes from uncultured Lachnospiraceae bacterium, assembly GCA_947631985.1. Lineage (GTDB taxonomy): Bacteria > Bacillota > Clostridia > Lachnospirales > Lachnospiraceae > SZUA-378. Next base: position 2,806 of record CANRNK010000017.1, read on the forward strand.
CTTATTGATTCATCTACGAACAATTGATGAATCATTTTCTACACGAGCAGATTAATTATCAATTAGTTTTTTGCCATCATTCCAGCTGTATAATTTACGAAGTTCAGCTCCAACTTTTTCGGAGGAATGTTCTGCGCCTTTTTTTCTCATTGCATTAAAGTTTGGACAGTTTACTGAATTCTCAAGAAGCCAGTTTTTAGCAAACGTACCATCCTGAATATCCGTCAACACCTGTTTCATCGCTTTTTTTGTTTCTGCTGTGATGATTTTAGGTCCCGTAATATAATCTCCATATTCAGCAGTATTGGAAATAGAATATCTCATTCCAGCAAATCCACTTTCAAAAATCAGGTCTACAATCAGCTTCATTTCATGAATACATTCAAAATATGCGCTTTCTGGCTCATATCCAGCTTCTACAAGTGTCTCATATCCTGCCTGCATGAGAGCTGAAACACCACCACATAGAACTGCCTGTTCTCCGAAAAGATCTGTCTCTGTTTCTTGTCTGAATGTTGTTTCTAATACACCAGCTCTTGCTCCACCAATTGCAAGTGCATAGGCAAGTGCTTTTTCTGTTGCTTTTCCTGATGCATCCTGATGAACAGCAACAAGACACGGAACACCTTTCCCTTCCATATACTGACCACGAACAGTATGCCCAGGTCCCTTAGGTGCAATCATAGTAACATCTACATTTTTAGGAGGAATAATCTGTCCAAAGTGAATAGCAAAGCCATGTGCAAACATCAGCATATTTCCTTCTTCTAAGTTAGGTTCAATACTGTCTTTATACATTTTAGCCTGCTTTTCATCATTGATCAGAACCATGATAATATCAGCTTTTTTTGCAGCTTCTGCTGCTGTGTAAACTTCAAAACCCTGTGACTGTGCTTTTTCCCATGAACGGGAACCTTCATAAAGTCCAATGATTACATGACATCCTGATTCTTTTGCATTCAGTGCATGTGCGTGTCCCTGGCTGCCATACCCAATAACTGCGATCGTTTTTCCTTCTAAAAGTGAAAGATTACAATCTTCCTGATAATAAATTTTTGCCATTTTTTCTTCCTCCATTAATGAACTAACATTTCTCTATTATAACTCAAAGGTTTCCCTAATTGCTAACTTTTTATTCTTCTATCCAGATTACATTTTCTTTTCCACGACTAAGTCCTGCAATTCCAGTTCTTGCCAGCTCTAAGATATTATGTCCATCCAACAGGCTGATAAATGCTTCAATCTTTGCCTGATCCCCTGTCAATTCTATAATCAAGGAGTCTGGTGCTACATCGATAATATTTGCTCTGAAAATATCAGTCAAAGCTACAATCGCCTGTCTTTGTTCCGTTGACGCTTCTACTTTAATCAGACACAACTCACGAAATACACTATCCTTCGCTTCCAGTTCTCTGATATCTCTGATATCAATTAGTTTTGCTACCTGTTTTTCAATCTGATCGAGAATTTCATCATCCCCTGAAGTTACGATGGTAATTCTTGTAAATCTTGGATCAGCCGTCACACCAGCTGTGATGCTTTCTATATTATACCCTCTACGGCTGAATAGCCCTGAAATACGGCTCAATACACCCGCTGTATTGTCAACTAATAACTGAAATACTTTTCTCTGCATAAGCTTCTATCCTTCCTTATCATACGTAATGTATTTTAGCAAGACTTATTCAATTTGTCAATAAAATGCAACTTGAAAGGTTTGTTTTTTATGCACTATTACTTAAAGTTATAAATGCCATAGTTTCTAGTTATCGCTTTCACTGCATTTTTGTAATGCTAGTGTTCCCGTTCGCGCTACTTCTACAATGCTAATTGATTGTAGCAGGCTAATGAACAGTGCAATTTTTTCAGGAACATCACAAATCTGTAAAATCATAAGATTCTTGGACATGTCAACAATATCCGCTTTCATCACATCACAAATCTCTAAAATATCTTTGCGATTTCCTTTGTTATATTTGACTTTAATCAACATTAATTCACGACAGATGCTCTGGCTTTCATCAAAGGTCTTCACTTTAATGACATCCAGTTTTTTATTAAGTTGTTTTTCAATCTGTTCAATCGTTCTCTCGTCCCCTGAAGAAAGAATCGTCATACAGGAAACATGTGGATCATCTGTTTCTCCTACAGCAAGACTATCAATATTAAAACATCTTCTCGAAAAAAGTCCAGCAACTTTACAAAGTACACCAGCTCTATTTTCAACCAAGACTGAATAGATTCTCTTTTTCATATTTTGAGCAACCTTTCTCTCTCACTTTATTTGGTTGTATCCATTGGATCAATCAGGCATTCCATTAATGCTGTTTCATCATTTTTCAAGAAATCTTCTATAATTGCTTCAATGTGATCCATGTTTTTCACTCTGGTAAATGGCATATCATATGCCTGAGCAAATTTCTCTAAATCTGGATTTCCACTCAAATCAACAACACAATAATTTCCTTTATATGTCGATGCCTGGTATTCTCTTACCAGCCCCAAATACTGATTTGCCATGACAATCACTTTAACCGGAATATGATATTGCCTCATTGTTGCAAATTCCATCATGGACATTTGGAAAGAGCCATCTCCGCAAACTGCAATGACCTGCTTTTTCATATCTCCTTTTTTAGCACCCATTGCAGCTGGAATAGAATATCCCATCGTTCCCATTCCACCTGAGGTCAGAAATCTTCCCTCTTTTACAATATGGTTTCCACAGGACCACATCTGATTCTGTCCAACATCTGCTACATAAACTGCATCTTTATTCATTTTTTCAGAGAGAATCCGAATAAATTCAGCAGGATCAACAAAGTCTGGATTGGTTGTTCTTTTTTTGACCATACTTGTCTTATAGGTAATAAGCTTGGTAAGCCATTCGGAATAGTCACATTCCATTTCATGTTTTAGCATATAATGAAAAATATGTTTTGCATCTCCAACCAAAGGAATGGTTGGACCAACATTTTTACCGATTTCAGCTGGATCAACATCAATATGGACTAAAATTTTATTCGCTGTAATCAAATCTGGCTGACTTACTGCCCTGTCTGCAACACGAGCGCCTACCATAATCAGAAGATCACTCTCATTCATCGCCCTGTTTGCGTACGCTTTTCCATTGTTCCCTACAACTCCAAAATAAAGTGGATGTTCCGTCGGCATTGCACCAATTCCCATAAGTGTTGAAACAACAGGAATTTTAAATTTTTCAGAAAATTCTCTTAATTCCTTCACAGAATCACTTAAAAACACACCGCCACCTGCACAGATAATTGGCTTTTTGGCTTTTTCAAGCTCCTTCATCACCTTTTTCATCTGTACCGCATGTCCTTGAACCGTCGGTTTGTAGGTTCTCAACTGTACTGTTTCGGGATATACAAATTGTTTTAACTGACCATTCTGAATGTCGATTGGAATATCAATCAAAACAGGTCCTTTACGGCCCGTATTTGCAATATAAAAAGCTTCTTTGAAAATTCTTGGAATGTCCTCTGTTTTTTTTACCAGATAACTATATTTTACAAAAGATTCCACTGCACCTGTAATATCTGCTTCCTGAAACACATCGCTTCCAAGTAGTTCACTATCTACCTGGCCGGAAATGCATACCATAGGAATACTATCTGCAAATGCGGTCGCAATTCCAGTAATGAGATTGGTAGCGCCTGGTCCTGAGGTAACAACACAAACTCCAACTTCACCTGTGACACGTGCCAGCCCACTTGCTGCATGCGCTGCATTTTGTTCTGTTCTGACAAGAATTCTTTCAATGTCAGTTGTCAATAAACTATTAAAAAAAGGACATATCGCAACTCCCGGATAGCCAAAGATTGTCGATACGCCTTCTAACTCTAAACATTTTACCATCGCATCTGCGCCATTCATACTGTCACCTAAACCCTTCAATCACTATTAAATCTTTTCAAGTTTGAATTTTAATCATTATCACATTAAGTGACTGTCATGTCAATAGATTGCATCTGTATACAGGAATAAATATTCAGTATAACGGAGTTTAATCCGCTATACTGAGTAGGTTTTTTGTTAGTTTTACTGCATCAGCCGCATCTTTTGAATATCCATCTGCGCCGATCTCATCTGCATAATCCTGTGTAATGACAGCTCCGCCAATCATGATTTTTGCTGGAACTGAATGTTCTTTTGCATAATCTATCACCTGTTTCATTTCTTTCATGGTTGTTGTCATCAGTGCGGATAATGCAATGATACTGGCATGATGTGTTAGTGCCACCTGTATAATTTCTTCTTTTTTGACATCTTTTCCAAGATCTATCACCTGAAATCCATGGTTTTTCAGCATCAGTGCAACAAGATTCTTGCCAATATCATGGATATCTCCAGCTACTGTTGCTATCACGATTACCGGCATCTTGCGGTCTCCGTTGGCTTCTAGTAGGAGCGGTTCAAGATACTCAATCGATAATTTCATTGCTTCTGCACTTGAAATGAGCTGTGGAAGAAAATATTTTCCTTTATCAAACAATTCGCCTACTTCATTAATCGCTGGCAAGAGTATTTTGTTCAAAATTTCAGAAGCTGCATTCCCCTTTTCAAGTACAAGCTTTGTCAAATCAGTAATTCTAGCTCTGTTTCCTTTTAAAACAGCGTCAAATAACAAGGACTGGCTATCTTTTTCTTCCTTCAAAACTGGACTTCCGATTGCAGTATTTTGAGAAACAGTTTGGTTTCTATGATTCATGGCCTGAATATAAGTAATATCAGCCTCTTTTTTATTTAGAAGAAGATCTGATGCAAGCGCTGCTGCTGTCAAAAGTTCCTGGTTTGGATTAGCGATTGCCATCGTCAATCCTTCCCGAATGGCCATTGTAAGAAACGCAGTATTGACATAGCTTCTTTCCGGCAGTCCAAAGGATATATTGGATAAACCACAGACGGTAGCAAGCCCTTTTTCTTTGCAATACCTTATTGTTTCCAGTGTTTCTATTGCTGCATTTTTGTTCGCACCAACAGTAGTAACCAGTCCGTCGACAATGATATCTTCTTTTTTCATCCCAAGCTCAAAAGCTCTGTGACATATTTTATCTATAATTTCTTTCTTTTCCGAAAGACTCTCTGGCAGACCCTTGTCTGAGAGTGGAAGTAAGATAAACATTGCCCCATATTTTTTTGCCAAAGGCAATAAATGATCATACTTGACTGCTTCTAGTGAAATAGAATTCATTAAAGCTCTTCCTGGGTAATGACGCAGGGCCGCTTCCATTACAGTAACAGAACTTGTATCAATTGTGAGCGGAAGGGATGTGATTCCACCTACTTCTTCCAATGCCAAAAGCATTGTTTGTTTCTCATCAATTCCACTCATTCCCATATTGATATCAAGAATTCCCGCCCCACATAGCTCCTGCTCTTCAGCAAAGGAATTTACCATATTAAATTTACCCTCAAGCAGTTCAGCCTGAAGTTTCTTTTTCCCCGTTGGATTAATACGCTCTCCAATTATAATAAAATTGTCAGTAAGGCCAAATTCAAGTGTCTGCCTCTCAGAAGCGAGATATCTCTTATCAGGCATGTCGTGTCGTACTGCTTGAGTGGTATTCACATTAGAAAATTTATTTTTTAATGCCCGAATGTGTTCCGGCGTTGTTCCACAACAGCCGCCCAAAATACCAGCGCCTGCTTCCTGAATTCCAACCATCTCCTTGGCAAAAGTGACATCACTCATGTCATAGACAGTATTCCCATTCGAATCCAAAGAAGGCATTCCGGCATTTGGCTTCGCGATAATCGGAATCGAAGTCACAGAAGCAATGTCCCTTATGATGCCAATCATTTGATCTGGACCCGTAGAGCAGTTCGCTCCAATCGCATCTGCCCCAAGAGAGGACAGAACAACTGCCGCTGTTTTGGCATCTGTGCCAAAGAGTGTTCTTCCGTCCGATTCAAATGTTAACGTTACCATAACAGGTAACTCACAAGTTTCTTTGGCGGCAATTAGGGCAGCTCTGGCTTCCTGAAGACTCATCATTGTTTCAATGACAAGAAGATCTACGCCTCCTTCTACAAGATAAGTGATCTGCTCTTTGTAGATATCAATCAATGTCTCAAATTGCATTTGCCCCATAGGTGCAAGCTGCTCACCCGTCATGGTAAGATCTCCGGCTACCAGTGCTTTCCCATCCGCAGCTTCTTTTGACATGGCAACCAGTTCAAGGTTAATATTTCTTATCTTTTCTTCCAGATGATATTCTTTCAATTTGATTCGGTTACTTGTAAAAGTTGGTGCATACAAAATATCACTTCCGGCATCCACATATTCTTTTTGTAAAGTAATTAAAGTTTCACGATGATCCAAAATCCATTGTTCGGGACATACACCGGCAGGCATTCCTCTTTTCATAAGATTTGAACCTGTCGCACCATCCAGAAAGACTATTTTTGTATTACATAATTCTTTAAATTGCTGTTTTTTCATTTTTGATTACCATGCCTTTCATTCAACCTGCAACTATAAGTTACAAGTAAAAATCGTGTTTGAAAGTCTTCAATTTACACAATAAATTATATCTGTATCGATAAAAATAAAGTGCATGAAAATCATATCATGAAACGACCATGTGGGCAAACTCTTTTCCACAACTCTTTTCCTCATATCCTTGATTTCAACCACTAAATGTGTTAAATTAAATTATTGGGTTTTGTAATAAAAACGCAAAACTATTGTAATATCTGGGGGTTATCATGATTAAAAAAATTGGGGTTCCATTTCTACTTATCTTTTCTACGTTTCTCTTTACAGGATGTGGCAAAGACCAGTCACTAGAAGCTTATAAAGAGAATATGACCGTTTTTTGCAACAATATCATTGCACAGAATGAGATCATTAATGCAATTGATCCCGCTTCTGAAGCAGCGACAGAGGAATTGTTAACAAGTCTGGATACGATTGAGCTTGAGTTCACTTCACTTGCTGATATGGAAGTCCCAGAACAGTTTAGTGCAATTGAATCACTTGCAGATGAAGCAGGTGCTTATATGTCAGAAGCAGTTACGCTCTACCGGGAAGCCTTCAGTGCAGAAACATATGATGAAACAAAATCTCAACTTGCTGCCCAAAGTTACCAGCGGGCAATTAAGCGTGTTCAGTATATTGGAGATATTTTAATGGGCAATCTTCCAGATGATGAAAATGTAGAAATCACTTATGAAGATGAAACTACTTCTGGCGATTCTAAAACAGAATAAACAAGATAAATTGATTAGAAACTTTATGTTACTGGCATGAAAGTAAAAAAGGAGAAGCAAAATGCTTCTCCTTTTTCCTATCGTACTATTTTAGAAATAAATTAGAATTTACCAGCGTTAGCTGCTTCTTCAATTGAAACTGCGACTGCGACTGTCATACCAACCATTGGGTTATTTCCTGCACCGATCAGACCCATCATTTCAACATGAGCTGGTACTGAAGAAGAACCTGCGAACTGTGCATCTGAATGCATACGTCCCATTGTATCTGTCATACCATAAGAAGCAGGACCAGCTGCCATATTATCTGGATGAAGGGTACGTCCTGTACCACCACCTGATGCAACTGAGAAATATTTTTTACCCTGTTCCATACATTCTTTTTTATAAGTACCTGCAACTGGATGCTGGAATCTTGTAGGGTTTGTTGAGTTACCTGTAATCGATACATCAACTTTTTCTTTGTGCATGATTGCAACGCCTTCTGTTACGTCATTTGCGCCGTAGCAGTTTACTTTTGCACGAAGACCTTCAGAGTAAGATTTTCTAAATACTTCTTTTACTTCTCCTGAATAGTAATCCATATCTGTTTCAACATAGGTAAATCCATTGATTCTCGAAATTACCTGTGCTGCATCTTTACCAAGTCCGTTTAAGATAACTCTTAAAGGCTTTTTTCTTACTTTATTTGCTTTTTCTGCAATTCCAATTGCACCTTCCGCTGCTGCGAAAGATTCATGACCTGCAAGGAAAGCGAAACATTCTGTTTCTTCTTCTAAAAGCATTTTTCCTAAATTACCATGTCCTAAACCAACTTTACGCTGATCTGCTACGGAACCTGGAATACAGAATGACTGGATGCCTTCTCCAATTGCTGCTGCTGCATCTGCTGCTTTTCTACATCCCTTTTTGATTGCGATTGCTGCGCCTACAACATAAGCCCATTTTGCATTTTCAAAACAGATATTCTGAATGTTTTCAACTTGTGTATACACATCAAGTCCAGCATCTTTTGTGATTTTTTCAGCTTCTTCAATGGAAGAAATGCCGTAGCTGTTCAATACTTCATTTATTTGTTTAATTCTTCTTTCGTATGATTCAAATAAAGCCATTTTTATTTCCTCCTTTTCTTATTCATGTCTAGGGTCAATGATTTTAACTGCATCTGCTACACGGCCGTACTGACCTTTCGCTTTTTCCCATGCTGTATTTGGGTCGTCACCTTTTTTGATAAAATCAGTCATTTTTCCAAGACTTACGAATTGGTATCCAATGATCTGATCTTCTTCATCAAGTGCAATCCCTGTTACATATCCTTCTGCCATTTCAAGATAACGAGGACCTTTTGCAAGAGTTCCGTACATCGTACCTACCTGAGATCTTAAGCCTTTTCCTAAATCTTCAAGTCCTGCACCAATCGTAAGTCCGCCTTCAGAGAATGCACTCTGTGTACGTCCATAAACAATCTGTAAGAATAATTCTCTCATTGCTGTATTAATTGCATCACATACAAGGTCAGTATTTAATGCTTCTAAAAGGGTTCTGCCTGGAAGGATCTCAGCCGCCATAGCTGCTGAATGTGTCATGCCTGAACATCCGATTGTTTCAATCAGTGCTTCCTGAACAATACCCTCTTTTACGTTAAGAGTCAGTTTACAAGCTCCCTGCTGTGGTGCGCACCAGCCTACACCGTGTGTCAGACCAGAAATATCTTTCACTTCTTTTGCTTTTACCCATTTTGCTTCTTCTGGGATAGGAGCACAACCGTGGTTAACACCCTGTGCCACTGTACACATTTGTTCTACTTCATGTGAATAAATCATGTGAAATCTCCTTTCAATTCTATAATCATTTTCGGGATGGCTCTTTAGGTCAACACGGGAATTGTTAACCCTGCCAAGAATAACCAACCTATTTTCTCATAAATGCAACAAAAAATCCAGTACTATTTTAGCTATATTGATTAGGAAAGCATCATTCTGTCATTTGCAAATTCCCCACCACTTGCTTCTTCAAATTTAGCCAGTAAATCTGAAACATGAAGATTTTTCTTTTCTTCTCCACTTACATCATAAATGATTCTTCCTTCATGCATCATAATCAGTCTGTTTCCCATCCTAATGGCGTCTTTCATGTTATGTGTTACCATCAATGCAGTCAGATTATCTTCATTTACAATCAAATCTGTTAAATCCAAAACCTTTTTCGCTGTTTTAGGATCTAGTGCAGCAGTGTGTTCATCTAATAGTAAAATCTTAGGCTTTTGAAGTGCTGCCATAAGCAATGTTAATGCCTGTCTCTGCCCGCCTGAAAGGAGACCAACCTTAGACGACATTCTGTTTTCAAGTCCCAGGTCAAGTTCTTTTAAACGTTCAAAATAAAGTTCTTTTTCTTCTTTTGTAATACCCCAGCGGAGCCCCCTTATTTTGCCTCTTCTATAAGCAAGTGCAAGATTTTCCTGGATTTCCATGCCTGCCGCAGTTCCACGCATTGGATCCTGGAAAACTCTGCCAAGATATTTGGCTCTCGTATGTTCTGCTAATCTGGAAATATCAACATCATCTAATAAAATCACTCCTGCATCGATTGGGTAAACCCCCGCAATCATGTTAAGCAAAGTTGATTTTCCAGCACCATTTCCACCAATAATGGTTACAAAATCACCCTGATTCATTTTAAAATCAATATTATTAAGTGCCATTTTTTCGTTGATTGTTCCAATGTTAAAGGTCTTTTTTACATTTGTAATTTTAAGCATTATTTAGCACCTCCTGTTGTATAGGAAGACTTTAATTTCCATTTATCCAGGACAATTGGAATACAGAGAGCAAGTGCAACAATGATTGCTGAAATTAATTTCATATCATTTGCATCCATACCAAGCTGAAGAACGATTGCTCTGATAATAAAGTAAACAACAGAACCAACCACGGCTGATGCAAGTTTACTTCCAAAAGAACGAAGCTTTCCAAGTAACATATCTCCAATTACAATTGCTGCAAGTCCGATGACAATGGCACCAGTTCCCATTCCAACGTCCCCATATTTTTGATTCTGACATACAAGCGCACCAGAGAGTCCGACCAACCCATTACTAATCATAAGCGCAAGCATTTTTGTTCTTTTTGTGTTAACGCCAAGTGCGCGAACCATATCTTCATTATTCCCAGTCGCACGAAGTGCACATCCGATCTCTGTTCCAAAGAACCAATACAGTGCAGCGATACAAAGAAGCGCAAAGACAATTCCAATTAACATCGTGGCGATGGGCTGGGACAAACCAGTGATTGCCATAAGCTGCGTTACGATTGTTTCTACTTTTAAAAGGGGAATATTACTTCTTCCCATAATACGAAGATTAATAGACCACAACGCAATCTGCGTCAGAATACCAGAAAGAATCGCCGGTATTTCAAAAACAGTATGTAAAATACCTGTTACAGCACCTGCGACAACACCAGCTAGTGTTGCAATGACAAGTGCCAATGCCGGATTAAATCCCTTATTTACAATCAGCATTGCACAAACACAACCACCCATTGCAAAGCTTCCATCCACAGTCAAATCCGCAATATTTAATATCTTATATGTAATATAAACACCAAGTACCATTACTCCCCATAGAATTCCCTGGGTCAGAGCTCCCTGCATTGCAAGCAGGACACCACCTACGTTCATACTGTTACCTCCAATAAAATTTGTTCAAAACCAACTAAATTATAATACCACAAAATGAAGCAGATAAAAAGATATAATCGGGAAATCAGACAAAAAAACAGACAGATTATCTCATGATAACCTGTCTGAAATCATCTCATTTCATTTTTAACTAAAATGCAATCTTTTATTTTGCATAAGCAGATAAATCAATACCAAGTGCTGCAGCTGTTTCATCATTTCCTGCAAATTCACATTCTTCTGCTGTTAAATATCCGATTGGTGTTGCGGCCGCAGTAGCTTCTCCTTTTAAAATTGCAACAGCCTGAACTGCTGTCATTTTACCAAGATTATAGTAGTCGATTCCATAAGTTGCAAGTCCACCAGCTTCTACCATTCCAGCTTCTCCACAGATAACAGGAATTTTATTTTCATTGGCAACCATAGCAACCGTTGTCATACCAGCTGCGATCATATTGTCAGTTGGTGCATAAATTGCATCAACTTTTCCAACAGAAGATTCTACAACTGACTGGATTTCATTTGAACTGGAAACGGTAAATTCTTTCCATTCAAGACCTGCTGCTTCGATTTCTGCTTTTGCAATGTCTGCCTGGAAAATAGAGTTGTCTTCTGCAGAACAGTAAAGAATTCCAACCGTTTTTGCTTCTGGTAATAATTCTGTTAATAGAGCAATCTGTTCTTTAACTGGAGTAAGATCTGAAGTTCCAGAAACATTTCCACCAGGAGCTGCATTGGTTGCAACAAGACCTGAAGTTTCAGGATCTGTTACAGCAGTAACAAGAATTGGAATTTCCGTAGTTTTGCCGGCTACTGCCTGTGCTGCTGGAGTTGCAATTGCAAGGATTAAATCGTTTCCATCATTTACAAGTTTGGATGCAATTGTATCACAAGCTGTCTGATCGCCTTGTGCGTTTTGCTGGTCTACTGTGTATTTAATACCAGCTTCATTTAGTCCATCAATGAATCCCTGATTTGCAGCATCAAGTGCAGCATGCTCAACCAATTGGATGACTCCTATTTTGTATTCTGTTTCTTCCGCTGCAGCAGCTTCTTCCGTTACCGCTTCTTCTACAACGGCTTCCTCTGCTGTCGCTTCTTCTGCAACGGCTTCTTCTGTTGCCGCCGCATCTGTCGCAACGGTTTCAGTTTTCGCACCACATCCTGCGAGTACTGATACGGATAAACAGGTCATTAATATCATCGCCAATAATTTCTTCATAATGAGTTCCTCTCTCTTTTGCTTTAGTGTGTAACGCTTTTATGTATTAAAGCGTTAAATGTATACTAAAAAATATATCGGAAATCTCATTTTTTGTCAATTCTTTTCTATGATTTCACCCTGCTTTTTATAGATACTTTTCTTTGAAACATAGCCTCTCACCATGGACAATGGATACACCTGTGCTTCTCTTCCGATTACGGTGCCAGGATTTAAGACGGAATTACATCCCACCTCTACTTCATCACCGATCATTGCGCCAACTTTTTTCAGTCCTGTTTCAATATTATGCATACCAATTTTAATAGAAACCAGTGTTTTATCACTTTTTACATTAGAAGTAATGGAACCAGCTCCAAGGTGTGCTTTAAATCCCAGAATGCTGTCCCCTACATAATTATAATGCGGCACCTGTACTTTGTTGAAGAGTACTACATTTTTCAGCTCTGTAGAATTTCCAACAACTGCCCCCTTGCCAACGATTGCATTTCCCCTGATAAAAGCACAGTGTCTTATTTCTGCCTGCTCGTCGATAATACATGGTCCATGAATGAACGCGCTTGGGTAAACAATTGCAGACTTCGCAATCCAGACAAATTCCTCTTTTTGTTCATAAATTGCGGGATCCAGCGTTGGTCCTATTTGTTTAATAAAATTACCAATTTCTGGTAACACTTCCCAGGGAAATTTTTTCCCTAGAAAAAGATCTGATGCCATTGTTTCCTTTAAATCAAAAAGATGTTTGATTGCTGCTTTATCCATGTTACCCCTCTTTTAAGTTCCGTTTTATTTTTTGTAATAATTTGAAATTTTTGTATAAAGACTTTGCATCTGATTTTCATTTCGAATGCTTTTCACCTGGTTGGTTTTATTTCTGACAAAATCATCCAGCTTTTTCATATATTCTTCTTCTGTAATTTCTCCCTGCGCAACCAACGTCAACCCTTTTTCCCAGCTTGCCGTTAGTTTCGGATTCAGAAGTGCCCTAATTGAGTAACTGACTACTTCATAGATCATTTCACCCATTAAGGTTGGCATGATAATCTGGGTTTTTTTATTGGTTGCAATATACTTAATGTGATTCAGTTTCTTTAGAATTTCAGCTCTGGTTGCAGAAGTGCCAATTCCACTTCCTTTCATCTGGGCTCTTAATTCTTCGTCTTCAATTAACTGACCAGCATTTTCCATGGCAAGAATGATGGAACCAGAATTGTATCGTTTTGGTGCGGATGTTTTCCCTTCTTTGATAAAAAGATCGTTCAAGTGGAGTGGCATCCCCTTTTTCAGCCCGGAAATAATGGCTAAAAAAGCTGCATCTAATACTTTCTCATCCCCATCCGACTCCCCATCTTCCGCCTTGTTGTCCTGCGTTGCAATGTCTTTTTTCTTCAAAAAGCTGTATTCAGTAAGGGGAAGATATCCCGGAGACGCCAAGACTTTAAAAGAAGCAAAAAGCTTTTCTTCCTTTACTTTAACAGCAAGCAGCACCTTTTGATAAACAGCAGGTGGATAAAAGATTGCAAGAAACCGTCTTGCAATCAGTTCGTATACTTTGGAGGCTTCCAGTGTGAGTGACCCAAGCGCCTGCAAACCCTGACCCGTCGGAATAATCGCATAATGGTCTGTAATCTGCTTGTCATTCACGTATCTGGTATTCTTTAGATTCACATAGGATTTATGATTTAAGATTTCTCCCGCATACCCGGCAAGTAGGGGGTAATGTGTAAGCCCTTTTATATTTTTATCTATTTCTTTTGAAACCGCGCTCGACAGTACTCTTGCATCTGTTCTTGGATAGGTCGTAAGTTTTTTTTCATACAATTCCTGTACAATTCGAAGCGTTTCGTCTGGTGCAATTTTAAAGAATTTGGAACATTCATTTTGTAATTCTGCAAGGTTATAGAGTAAAGGTGGATTTTTATTTTCCTTCTTCTTTTCAATAGAATCAATGGTTGGTTCTACCGGCGAAACCAACAAATCTTCGAGTAGTTTTTGCGCGTCCGCCTGCTGTTTAAATCCATTTTCTTTATACAATAGGGGGGACTGGTAATACTTCGAACTTTCAACTGCCTTCCACTCTGCATCAAAGTTGGTATCCTCATGTGAGAAAGTACCCATAATTCTAAAAAAAGGTGTTTCAATAAAATTTCTAACTTCTCGCTCCCGGTCCACCACCATACCAAGCACGCAGGTCATGACACGACCAACAGAAATCACTGCACGGTCTGTTTTTAAATAATTTTTGACAGAATTTGAATATTTTAAGGTTAATACTCTCGAAAAATTAATTCCCATCAGGTAATCTTCTTTTGCGCGCAGATAAGCAGAAGCACTTAAATTGTCATATTCTGTTAAATCTTTTGCATTTTGTATCCCTCGAAGAATTTCTTCCTCTGTCTGGGAATCAATCCAGACACGCTTACGTTGTTTTCCTGTGACACCTGCCTGTTCTTCCACAAGACGGTAGATATATTCTCCTTCTCTTCCTGAGTCAGTACAGACGTAGATGAGGTCTACATCTCCTCTGGTAAGAATACTTTTCACAATAGAAAATTGTTTTTTTACAGAATCAATTACTTCGTACTTGAATTGTTCTGGAAGAAAGGGAATGGTGTCAAGACTCCAGCGTTTATAAAGTGGATCGTAGGCTTCTGGATAACTCATCGTAACAAGATGACCCACACACCAGGTGACCAGTGACTGCTCTGATTCCATAAATCCATCTTTACTCTGAAATTTTTCACCAAGCGCTTTTGCAAATTCCTTTGCCACACTTGGTTTTTCTGCAATAAAAACTCTTTTACTCATTCACTAACCTTCCAGCTTTCCAAAATAATAGAATCCCTTGCATTCTTCGAGTCTGACCTGTACAAGCGTTCCAATCAGCTCTTTCGTACCCTTAAAATGAACAAGTGTATTATTCGATAATCTTCCAGTCAGCAAGGTAGAATCCTGTTCATTGATTTCTTCAACTAAAACCTGCAGCGAAAGACCTGATAAGTGTCCCGCTTTTTGTCTTGTTGAAGTATGAACCGCTTCCAGTATTCTATCGAATCCTATTTTTACTTCACTCTCCGCAACCTGTTCTTCCATGCTCGCAGCCGGAGTCCCAGTTCTTTTAGAATAAACATAGGTAAAGGCATTTTCAAACTGTGCTTTTTTAATAACATCTATTGTTTCAGAAATATCGTCTGCATTTTCCCCTGGGAATCCAACAATAATATCTGTTGTAATTGAAATATCAGGGATTTCTTGTCTAATGTTAGAAACAAGCTCTAAATACTGCTCTTTTGTGTATTTACGATTCATCGCTTTTAGAATTTTATTGCTTCCAGACTGAACAGGCAAGTGTAAATGCCTGCAGATCTTTGTTGAATTCTTCATGACCTGAATCAGTTCCACGGAAAGATCTTTCGGATGGGATGTCATAAAACGAATTCTTTCCAATCCTTCTATTTGTTCTATTTCACGTAATAATTCAGCAAAAGAAATTGGAGTTTCAAGCGTTTTCCCATAGGAATTCACATTTTGTCCTAGTAGCATCACTTCTATCACACCATCCATTACAAGTGATCTGATTTCATTCAGGATATCCTCTGGCTGTCGGCTTCTCTCTCTCCCTCTCACATAAGGAACAATACAATAGCTGCAAAAATTATCACAGCCAAATAAAATATTGATGCCAGACTTAAATTTATATTTCCGTTCAACAGGTAATTCTTCAACAATCCGATCTGTTTCTTTCCAGATATCAATTACCATTCTGTCAGACTCAAACATATCATTCAATAACTGCGCAAACTTATAAATATTATGGGTACCAAAAATCAGATCAACAAATCGATAGCTGTTCTTTATTTTATCTATGACACTCTCTTCTTGCATCATGCACCCGCAGAGTGCTATCTTCATGTTTTTATTTTTCTTCTTTTTTGTTCCAAGTGCACCAAGTCTTCCATAGACTTTTTGATTGGCATTGTCTCTGACAGTACAGGTATTATAAATGACAAAATCAGCCTCTTCTGATTCTGTTTCCTGATATCCTACGCTTTTCAGAATGCCGGTAAGCTTTTCTGAATCCCTGACATTCATCTGGCACCCAAAGGTCGTGACACAAAATGTCGGCTTTCTGTTTAATTTTTCTTCTAATAAAGTCACATGCATTCGAACTTTTTCGATGTATTCATATTGCATCTGCTTTTCTTTTTGATCGATTATTTGGTATTCTTTATTCAAACTCTTTTACTCCGTTATTCTCTAATTTGTCCATCTCCATAAATCATATATTTATAAGAAGTCAATTCTTTTAATCCCATCGGTCCTCTTGCATGAATTTTCTGTGTACTGATTCCAATTTCCGCGCCAAAGCCAAACATAAAACCATCTGTAAATCTCGTAGCAGCATTGACATAAACACACGCAGCGTCCACTTCTCTTAGAAATTTCTCTGCATTTTCCTGGTTTTGTGTAATGATTGCATCGGAGTGCTTCGTATTATATTGATTAATATGAGCAATCGCATCTTCTAAATTTTTTACAACCTTAACTGAAATAATAAAATCAAGAAATTCTTTGCCATAATCTTCTTCTGTTGCAAGTATGGCGAAGGGAAGGAAATGCATGGTTGTTTCATCCCCGCGGATTTCAACCTGCTTTTCCTGTAAGGCTTTCCCCAAAATTGGAAGCGCCCATTCTGCAATCGCTTCATGAATCAAAAGAGACTCACATGCATTGCACACACCGATTCTTTGTGTTTTAGAATTGATCAGAATAGCAACTGCTTTTTCAAGATCTGCCGATTCATCCACAAAAATATGACAGTTTCCAGTTCCTGTTTCAATGACCGGAATTGTACTGTTTTCTTTCACAGATCGAATCAGTCCAGCGCCACCTCTTGGAATTAATAAGTCAACGAACTGATCTAATTTCATGAATGCTTTTGCCGTTTCTCGGTCGGTAGTCTCAATCAGCTGAATACAGTCAGGATTGATCTTGCTTTCAACCAACGCGCTCCTGATGCAGTCAGTTATTGCTTTATTCGAATACAGGGCATCGCTTCCACCTTTTAAAATCACTGCATTCCCTGTCTGAAAACAGAGTGCAAAAGCATCCGCTGTTACATTGGGTCTTGATTCATAAAAAATTCCAATCACACCAATTGGAACTCGCATTTTGAGAATTTTCAATCCATTTGGGCGAAGGATTTCTTCTATCACTTCTCCGATGGGATCTTGTAGCCCTGCCACCTGAATGATCCCCTGCGCAATTGCTTCAATCCGCTCTCTATTCAATTTTAAACGATCAATCATCCCAGGATGCATTTGGTTCTTCTGTGCTTCTTTTATATCAATTTCATTTTTTTCTAACAAAAGAGAGGCGTCCTTTATGAGCCGGTCTGCAATGAATAAAAGCGCTTCTTTTTTTTGAGAGCTACTCATGGATTGAAGTTCATACTTTGCAGTAACTGCTCTTTTTCCCATCAACTGTAAGTCCATTTACGCTTCCTCCTCTAACTTTTAAAATTTAATACTGCCTGGTATTCTCTTTTGGCGTTACATAATACTAAAACTCTCCGTCTCAATACGACTTGGACGGATATCGTTTTTTTCAAAGGGAATACTTTCTACAATCTGACAATCCAATGCAAGCGCAATGGTTGGAATCATTGGAAATCTGTACAAATAACGATCATAGTATCCTTTTCCATATCCAAGTCGGTTGCGATCTCGGTCAAATGCAAGTCCTGGCATGATAATCAGACCTGGTTTGTCTAGGTTTAATCTTGAAAACAATGAACTTAGATTTGCCTTTGGTTCCAAAATCTGCTTGTATTGATCGGTCAGCTCATTCAAGTCGTAAATCTGAAAAAAATCAATTTCTTCTCCCAATACTTTTGGACAAAATACTGACTTTCTCTCTTGCAAAGCATGCTTCATCAGATCTCTTGTCATGACTTCATGATTATAATCTACATAAACGAGTACAGCATCAGCCTCTTTGTATTCTTGTGTTTGGATTATTTTTTCAAAGATTAGTTTGCTTTTCTCTTTTAAGGCAACTTCAGAAATCAGGCTTCTTTTGATTTTAATCCGTTCTCTAATTTGTTTTCTTGTTTCCATATTTTTCACCAAGATTTGTGACACTGCCATCTTCATTCTGGATACTAATCTGATTCAGTTGTCCTCGTAGATTACTTCTGATTGTTGCAATATATTCGCTTCGAAGTAACGCCTGTTCTTTTTTTTCTGCTTCAGTAAGTCCTTCTGCTTTCGACTTATGATAAAGCTCATTAATTCTTTTTATTTTCTCTTCCATACTATCCCTCTTTACTGATTCATCTTAGATACATATTCTTCCAGATAAAAATTATCATCTTTATGTGCCTTGAAAATTGTTCCATATTCTCTACCATCCATAATGCGGTGAAGGATTCTGACATCTTTTCCATTGGCAATGATCATATCTGCGCCTGCGCTGGTTGCAATTTTTGCAGCAATTAATTTTGTATTCATGCCACCTGTTCCAACATTACTTCCAGTAGATGCCTTGCCCATACTCATCAGTTCCTCATCCAGCTTATCAACCTGGCTGATAAAACTTGCATTTTTATTTTTCCTTGGATCGTCGGTATATAATCCATCAATGTCTGACAACAAAATCAACAAATCTGCATCGATCAACGCTGCAACAATCGCAGACAATGTATCATTATCACCAATCACAATTTCATAAGTAGCTACCGTATCATTTTCATTTACAATCGGAATGACACCCATTTTCAAAAGTTCGGAAAAAGTATTGTGCGCATTAAAACGATTTAAATTGTCAACAATCGTATTTTTTGTCATTAAGATCTGCGCTGTAATCTGGTTGTATTCTGCAAAAATTTTCTGATAAGTCATCATCAGACGTGCCTGACCGATTGCTGCACAGGCCTGTTTAATTGCGATATCAGTTTCTCCAGGCTCTACATTGACCGCTTTTTTTCCCGCGGCAATCGCACCCGATGTAACAAGCACGACATCTTTTCCCTGATTTCTCAGGTTGCAGAGTTCTCTGACTAACACTTCCAGTTTTATATAATCAAATTCTCCAGTTTCTGGATGCTGTAAGGAGGAAGATCCAATTTTCACAACAATTCTTTTCTTATCCTTTAACTGCTCTCTTGTCTTTTTCAAATGATAGTCCTCCAACACGTTTTTATAGGAATCACGTCTTATTTCAATCAGTTTTCACTGCTTTTTGTGCAAATAGGTTGCTCCAATTACTTCTGCGACCTTAATGCCATCCATGGCAGCAGAGGTAATACCACCTGCATATCCAGCACCCTCTCCGCAAGGATAGATTCCACGAATACTTCCTTCCAGTACGCTGTCATTTCTCAAAATACGAACCGGAGAAGATGTCCGGCTTTCTACTCCGGAAAGAATTGCATCAGACATTGCAAATCCTGGAATCATCTTTTGAAATTGACTCATTCCTTCCAGAAAGGAGTGATTGATCTCATCTGGAAAAAGACTTCTTAGATTGGCAAAGGAATAGGCTCCTTTTATCTGCGGTTCAAAAAGAAGATGACTTGGAATTCTTGAGGCATTAGCCTGAAAATCTCCATATAACTGAATGGGTATGGAACCATTGCCAAGTTCAAAAGCTTTTTCTTCCAGATTTCTTTGGAATTCTATTCCGGCAAGTGGATGCATACTTGGAAAATCATCGGGTGAGACTGAAACAATAATTGCACTATTTGCATTCTTAGAATCTCTTTTACTATAGCTCATTCCATTTACAGCCAGTCTTTTGTTTTCAGAAGAAGCATTCACAACAAAACCGCCTGGACACATGCAAAATGAGTAAACACCTCTATCGGAGCTGCTTTTCGCAGCAAGCTTATAGGAAGCTGCCTGGAGACAATCGGAATACTCTGCACCATACTGGGATTGATTAATCATGGATTGCGGATGCTCTACCCGAAGTCCAACAGCAAAGCTTTTTGCTTCCATAGAAAGGCCGTTTTGATAAAGCATCTCAAATGTGTCTCTGGCACTATGCCCAATTGCAAGAATTAAAACATCGCACTCCATAATCTCATTCTGGTTAATTTGAACCGCCTGGATTTTATTTTCACGCGTTATCACGTTGGTTACTTTTTTTCCAAATAATACCTGCCCACCATGTGCAATAATTTCCTGTCGTATATTCTTCACGATTTTACATAAAATATCCGTTCCAATATGCGGTTTTGACTCATATAGAATTTCTTCTGGAGCACCTGTTTTTACAAAGGTTTTTAGGACTTCTCTATTTCTGCCGTATTTATCTTTGACGAGCGTATTGAGCTTTCCGTCTGAAAAAGTACCTGCTCCGCCCTCTCCAAACTGCACATTAGATTCCGGCTTTAGTATACCATGATTCCAAAATGTTTCAACACTCTTGCTTCTTTGATCCACATCTTCCCCCTGCTCTAAGACAATGGGGCAAAACCCGTTCAATGCCAGATAGTAGGCGCAAAAAAGACCTGCCGGACCAGAACCAACAATAACAGGAGGCTTTTCTAATTTCAAAGTTCCACCTTGCGGAAAGTGATATATTTCTTCCTGACTCACCGTAATATTTTTATTCCTAAGCTTTTTAATTAGTATCTTCTCATCTTTTAACTGAAAGTCCACCGTCAGAATATAAAAAACAATCGGTTTTTTCCTGGCATCAATTGATTTTCGTACAATTTTATAAGTTAGAATCTCTTCACTTGGCCGCGAAATTTCGCGGGCAATTTTATTCAAAATACAGGTATCCGGATTCTTCTCAAATTCTTCTGGAACTATTTTTAATTGAGAAATTCTCAACATCAGATTTTCACCTCTTCTGCATACTTTGGCATGCATGTAATCCAGCCACAACCCCTGAAGACCATGCCCATTGTAAGTTATATCCGCCGCATCTTCCATCTACATTTAAAATTTCACCTGTAAAATAGATGCCAGGAATCAGTAGTGACTCACAAGAATGACTTACCTGCATACAGTCTATCCCACCTCTGCATACCTGTGCATTTGCAAAAGGATTTGTGTTTGTGATTTTTACGTACCATTTTTTGATGCGACCCAGTAATTTGTCCAGTTCAATGGGAGCAAGCTGGTTGATTTTGATATCAGCCTTCATTCCACTTTGTTTCATTAACATCATAACAATTTTTTTATTCATAAGTCCTTGTAGAATTTCCTCAAGCAAAGGCGGTACTTCTGCGTTTTGAAATCTCATACCTTGCTCCGTAATATACTCTTTCAAATCTTCCTTGGAAACTGAGGGGATAAAATCAATGATAACTTCTACCCGTTTTTTTTCAAAAAGCGCCATAGCGGCCATTCCACTTAATTGAAAAACAGGAATCCCTGAAATGCCATAGTCAGTAAGTTGCAATTCGCCTGATTCCTCTGTAATCACTTTGCCTTCTACACATAATTTCAGAATTGCTTCTGTTCTTACTCCTGCAATTGCTTTGAAATAGGATTCACTACTTCGCAATTGAACAAGTGCTGGAAGGGGTTGAATGACCTCATGCCCAAGCGTTTGCGCAAGTCGGTAACCACTTCCATCCGAACCTGATTTGGGGGCTGCTTTTCCACCACAGGCAATAATTACTTTTTGGTAGGCCGTCGGATCATCCTGGATTTTAAATAGATTTTGTTCTTGCCCGGAAGCAGACCTATCTTTCATCACTACAATTTTAGAAACTTCATAAGAAGTATGAATTGTTACCCCTGATTGCTCAAGTTCTCTTCTAAAAAGATCTAAAATAGTAGAAGCCTGTTCCGTCAAGGGATATAAATATTGGTTTTTCTCTTTCACAAGAACACCATTTTTAATAAAAAAATTCATAGCATCTTGATTTGAAAACTGTCCAAATACAGATTTGATCAAATCTGTATTGTTTGTATAATAATCCTTATCAGAAAAAGACAGGTTGGAAAAATTACATTTTCCATTCCCTGTCATTAGAATTTTCTTCCCAATTCGATCCATATGTTCATAAATAGTAACCGTGGCTCCACCTCTTGCAGCAACAAGTGCTGCCATCATACCGGAAGCACCACCACCAATAATTGCTATTTTACTTCTATCATTTACATTCATAAAAACATTAGCCTTTCCAGGATGTTTTCCTACCACATCTCCACCCAGACAAGTATTATAAAACTTTTATTCTGACCTTGACTCCTTTTTTGAGATTAGATGTAGCCTTGTAGCAATCACTGTAAGGTGTTCTCCAAAAGGCAGCATGGAAAGGATTCTGGAATCAATCGCCTTATAAGATATCAATAAAGTAAGATATCCAACCCATGTCAAAACAAAGCCAAACACTACTGCAACCAATGAACCTACTCTTGGATATAACAATCTGTCAATTAATAAAAGTACAATGCCGACTGCTACAAAAGAAGTAAAGGATATCAGCAGATACTTGCCAGGTTCATTTTTAATTTTAAAGAATTTTCTTAGAAATAGTTGATTGGCGAGCACGAATACAAATAGACAAACTAGTTCAGAAATAACAACTGCTTCTACTGTCAGTGCTGTCCACTCTATTAGTAACAAAAGAACTGGGATGTGCAATGCTGTTGCAATCAGAAAAAACAAAGCACAGATCTGCAATTTTTTGATTGCTGCAAATATATGAAATTGTATCAATGCGATTGCTAAAAACAAGACTGCAACACATCCGATTCTTAATAGTAGCACCGGTATTTCTATGTTGCCCTTGAAAAAAAGCGTTACAACAGGCTGCGCCAGAAGTCCCAAAAATGCGACCCAAGGCAATGACATCATGACAGCAATCTGCATATGATGATGAATTTTATCTTTTACCAGCCTTGTATCTACACGACCAACCATTGAAATCAGTTCTTTTTCAAGGACACTTCCTTGCGATGAAACAAGTACCGCAGCTAATAAAATCAACGTTAGAAACTTACCATAGTAGTTTCCCCAGAGAAGCGGAATCTGATCGAGCTTCCCATTTTGTGTCAGTTTTAGAGAAAAAAGGAATTGATCCAGTAATATTCCTGCCTGAAAAACACTTCCATAAAGAAGGATGGGACTCATGTTTTTAAATAGCTGAATTAAAATTTGTTTCCAATTCTCTTCCCGGGTATTACTTCCTTTGCCAAGTAAATGTTTGAATTGTCTATTATAAACAAAAAACACAAAAAACAAAAATAAGAATTCTATTATTGACCCAATCAAAATTGAAAATGATGCACCCATGCTTCCATAGGAAGGTGCATAGGCATCATTATGCATAAGGTTGCTGACTTTAATTCCATAACGGAAAAATACTATCCCCAAAGGAATTGCAACAATCAGAAGAATAATCTTCTCAACTAATTGGCCAATCACAGAAGGCATCATAGATCCAATTCCTTGAAAATAACCCTTTAAGGGAGCTGCAATTAAAACTGGTATCAGGCAAACACTTAGAACTTTGATTGAAAAAGAAGCCATTGCTGATCCTAAAAACAATGTGGATAAAAAATCCGAAAGAAAAAACAAAACAAGGCCTGTTATGATTCCATAGAAAAAAGAAATACCGACTGAAACTCGTCTCAATAAAATGATGTCATGAAACTGTTCCCTGTGCATGCGGGCCGCTATCATTTTTTCAACCGATTTAGAAATTGCAATTCCAAAAGCGACTGAAATAAGCAAAAATAATTCAAATGCAACAGAAAAATAAGCGATTGATACATCACCGCTTATATTGATCATAAGAATTTTATAAATAGTCATTAAAAAAATACCTGCTATTGTCACATCTGACAGGCGCTTTGTTCTATTCAAAATACTTTTTCTTTTATTACGGTTTTCAGTACGCATAGGTTTATTCTCTTACAATATTTAAGGATTGTAATATCTGTTCTTGTTTTGCTTCCATAATCACTGCATCTGCTTCTTCCATATGGTCATATCCTAGTAAGTGTAACATACTATGTACTATTAGAAAAGCAAATTCTCGCTTGCTACTATGACCATATTCCTCAGACTGGCTTATTACTTTATCAATAGAAAGGATAATATCGCCTAAAATAATCTCATTGGTATCAGGGTTTTGATAGGCAATTTCCAGTTCTCTAACTACTTCAAAATCGGCCGGTGATTCATACTCAATATTGGGAAAAGAAAGAACATCTGTTTCCTTATCAATTCCTCGAAATTGTCTATTATAAGTTCTGATTCCTTCATTGTCAGTAATAAATAGATTGACTTCTGTTTCGTATGGGCACTCTTCTATCTTCAAAACTGTTTCAATGATTTCTTTTGTGATACTTTCAATTGGAAAAGGAAGCGTTTTCTCTGTTTCATTCTCAACGTAAAAAGTCATAATACAGTTTCTCCTCTATAAACATTGTTTGCAGTGTATATAATTCTTCTACTGAAATTTTCGATCCCGAAAA
>CANRNK010000018.1 GCA_947631985.1 uncultured Lachnospiraceae bacterium
GAGATATTGTTCTCTTTTAGAAAACGTTCAAGATACTGATCCCAACAACGGTCGGTATCTTTTTCTAATTGAAAGTCGTTGGAAGAAGTAGCTGTGACGCAGGTCAATTTGCTACCGTCATATCTGATATTGAGGAAACAGGTTTTTTGACTGAGCAAGTCAGAGCTTGCTCCCATTGGCTCAAGGAAAGTATGCGCCAGTACAGATGGAAGGACAAGTATGAACTTGAAAGAGAGAGGAGTTCGTTTTCCTTTGATCAGATCAAAGCAAAAGGGACGCATGTGCTTCCAGGTAGAATATCCAGATTCCAGAAAATAAGACTCTTCCTCCGATGGTTCTATTTCCTTATAAAAATCACGATTAATATGTCCGTCGATATGAAAGGTCTGATAGGTCGTGACCTGGGCCTCTGAGAGAAGATAAAGATCAAACATATCACTGTAGAGTAATTTGCTCATAAAGGATTTGACTTCTTCTATTTGAAATGATTGCATTTTTATAACCATGCCTTTCCCTAAAAAATACTATTAATAGTATAAACAGATAATCGCAAGATGACAAGAAACTTCTTTACAAGGTATTTTCGGGTGTGTTATCATAAGTAGTAATCAAAACTACATAAGGTGATTTTAAATACACAATTAAGGTGAAAAAGTGTTATTTTATGTCGGCTTCCTCTGAATCAAAAAAATGGCAGACATAAGGATTGGAGAACTATGAAATTTAAGATTGTACTTGACAGCAGTGGAGAAATTCCTGAAAATTTAAAAAATGATGAGAGATTTCAGAATGTACCGTTAGGGCTCGAAGTGGGAGCATATCATATATTGGATGATGAAAATTTTAACCAGGCTGAGTTTTTACAACAGATTGCACAGTCTCCTGTATGTCCGAAATCATCCTGCCCTTCGCCAGAGCTGTTCATGGAGGCATATCATAAAGGGGAAGCAGAGCATGTGTATGTGGTAACGCTTTCTTCTCATTTGAGTGGAAGTTATAATAGCGCAGAACTTGGAAAAAAACTTCTGTTAGAAAAATATCCAGATCAAAAAATTGCTGTGATAGATTCCCAGTCGGCATCTTGTGGTGAGGCCCAGATTGCTTTAAAAGCAATGGAATATGAAGAAGCTGGATTGTCATTTGAAGAAGTAGTTGCGAAGTTAGAAGCATACAGAGATGGGATGAAGACTTATTTTGTATTGAATAATCTTGAGACTCTTCGGAAAAATGGAAGACTGACTGGAGTCAAGGCTCTTGTCGCATCGACCCTTAGTATCAAACCAGTCATGGGAGCCATAGGCGGCAAGATTGTGCAGCATGGTCAGGCAATCGGGATTAAAAAAGCACTTCAGAAAATGGTGGATCAGATTGTAAAAGAGTGTATCCATCCAGAAATGAAACGACTTATGATTGCACAGTGCAACTGTCTTGAAAGAGCACAATATGTAAAAAAACTGTTGGAAGAAAAAGCCAGCTTCCAGGAAATTATAATTACACAGACGGCAGGACTCAGCAGTATGTACGCAAATGACGGTGGTATTATCGTGACGGTTTAAAGTGGGTTTTTTAAAAGTTTTTTAATCAGGAGTGTTTCGGGCAGAGAAGCTGGAATTCTGGTTGCATCATTCATAACAAGTGAAAAAAAATAACATTTTTTGACATACTTCAGATTTAGGAGAAAATGACTTCCAGTTAAAAACAAGGAAGGATGATTTGACATCGTTTTTGTCAAATTGGTGAACGAGTCAAGAAAATCTGCTTCCACATTATTTTGGAGGATAACCTTGGATTGCCTTTTGTTCACTTCTCTGGCATATACGAATTCATCTGCATGAATATAACGTGTTTCAGCACGTCCACGAATTTCAAAAACAGGCTCTGCCTGTTTTTTTTGTGCAAAGGACTCTTGCAATAATTGGGATAATTTTTCATGTGTGATTGGGGCTTGGATTGTAAAGACGGAATCAAAGTCCGAGGGGGGAGCAGGTGTATTAGCAGACTGACAGACGGCCAGACGCGCCTCGGGGAGTTTCTCTTTTATGGTATGGAGGAGAGTAGAAAGGGGTGTCTGCACTTCCTGGCTTCCCGGACAAATCAGATAGAGATCATAGAGAACAGGCTGTGAGAGCAAACTCATACTATTCCCATAAGAATCCACATAAATGGGATCTTCATTTGAGAAATAAGCCTCCTCTCTTCCCAGAAGTCTTTCGAGATGTTTTCTGTCAGCGACGTTTTCACTTAAAACGGCTATCCGCATAGCATTTTCCTCCGATGATAAAAAAGGAACTACATGCACAAACTAGCATG
The DNA here is from genome assembly GCA_947631985.1 of uncultured Lachnospiraceae bacterium. Taxonomy (GTDB): domain Bacteria; phylum Bacillota; class Clostridia; order Lachnospirales; family Lachnospiraceae; genus SZUA-378. The sequence goes on from CANRNK010000018.1 coordinate 2,311, forward strand.
AAAAGTTCCTTTTTGTAAGTTTAAAGTTGAAAATTATAAAAAATGAATTATAAAAAAATAAATTTAAGAGGCAGTCTTGATAGAAAAAACAAAACTGCGAGCTGAAGGATGAGAATCAGTGGCATTCCAATCACAAAGCTTAGATGTCTGGTTTTGTGCCTGAAAGCATACATTCCAAGGATAGAGCCAACAGATCCACCGATTACGGCAATCAGGAAAAGGGTTGCTTCCGGAACCCGGAAGGCTTGCTTTCTTGCTCGCCATTTATCGATTCCCATAATAACAAATCCAATCAGGTTCAGACTCAAAAGATAAACTAATAGTATGGTAAAGGCATTCATAAAAATTACCAGACCTTTCCTGATAGATGCTATTTTTTTAAAGCTTCCATCATTTTCATGGCGCGTACTTTAGAAGATAATCCAAATAAATTGATAAAACCTTCTGCATCGTGATGGTCATATAAATCACCGGTTGTAAAAGAAGCGATGCTTTCATTGTAAAGAGAATAGGGAGATGTGGTTCCAGCTTTTGTGATATTTCCTTTGTATAGTTTAAAGGTCACCTCGCCAGTCACGTACTCTTGTGTCGATTTAATAAAAGCCTGTACAGCCTCACGAAGTGGTGTAAACCATTTTCCTTCGTATACAATCTGGGCAAATTTGCTGCCAAGATCCGCTTTTAAGGCATAGGTCTCACGGTCGAGAATTAATTCTTCAAGCTGTTGGTGCGCTTCATATAGAATTGTACCACCTGGTGTTTCATAGACGCCACGGGATTTCATGCCGACAACACGGTTTTCAACAATATCAACGATTCCAATTCCATGTTTTCCGCCAAGTTCATTTAAGGTGGTGACGATATCAGCTACTTTCATCGCTTTCCCGTTTACGGAGACAGGAATTCCTTTTTCAAAAGTCATTGTAACATATTCTGCCTGATCTGGTGCTTTTTCGGGGGTAATTCCAAGAACCAGGAGATGCTCAAAATTAGGTTCATTTGCAGGGTCTTCCAGTTCCAGACCTTCATGGCTGATATGCCAGATGTTACGATCCCTACTATAGCTTGAGTTTGCGGAGAATGGTAAATCAATTCCGTGTGCTTTACAATACTCAATTTCATCTTCCCGTGAGTTCATGTGCCATGCATCATTTCTCCATGCTGCAATAATTTTCAGGTCAGGAGCAAGCGCTTTGATCCCAAGTTCAAAACGAATCTGGTCATTTCCTTTTCCGGTAGCACCATGACAGATTGCTGTTGCATTTTCTTTGCGGGCAATTTCTACAAGACGCTTTGCAATGACAGGTCTTGCCATAGAAGTACCTAACAAATATTTGTTTTCATAGACTGCATGGGCCTGCACACAGGGAACGATATATTCGTCACAGAATTCATCAATGACATCTTCGATATATAGTTTTGTTGCACCAGACGCTTTTGCACGTTCTTCCAGTCCATCAAGTTCATTTCCCTGTCCACAGTCAATGCAGACACAAACAACATCATAATCAAAATTTTCTTTGAGCCATGGAATAATTGCAGTGGTATCTAAGCCACCTGAGTAAGCTAATATTACTTTTTCTTTCATCAAAATTACCATACCTTTCTACATAACCAGCAACTTTTGTACTTCCATATTAATACACGAGTACGAATTTACGTGTATGATTGGTTAACCATGCAACTAATATACAACATTTAAATTGGGAATGCAAGTGTAAAAATATACAATTATATATGCATAAAAACAAAATTAAGTGAATAATACAAAAATAAACTTGCATAAAAGAGAAAAAGGATGTATAATCATGCAATCAGGAAAAATGAAATCCATGTAAAAATAAGTAGAGTGAAAAACGCTCGCTTATGATTTTGCAATAGGATATTAAAAGAATCTGTATTATAATAGAAACAGATGGAAAGGTGGAGGGTCAGGATGATTAAAATTGGTATTATTGGAGCGACAGGGTATGCAGGAGGCGAACTGGTCAGAATTCTTCATGCGCATAAAAATGCAGAAATTATATGGTATGGATCGAAAAGTTACATTGATCAGAAATATAGTCATGTTTTCAGGAATCTTTTTCAAGTCATCGAAGATATCTGCCTGGACGATAAGATAGAAGAATTAGCATCAAAGGTGGATGTGATTTTCACCGCGACACCGCAAGGATACCTGGCATCTCTTCTTTCAGAGGAAATAATAAGTCGCGTCAAAATCATTGATTTAAGTGCTGATTACAGAATGAAGGATGTCAGTGTATATGAAAAATGGTACGGAATAGAGCACAAGTCTCCTCAGTTCATTGAGGAAGCGGTATACGGATTATGTGAGGTAAACAGAGAAGAAATCAAGAAAGCGCGTCTTGTTGCAAACCCTGGCTGTTATACGACCTGTTCGATTCTTACGATTCTTCCTTTACTAAAAGAAGGACTGATACGGCCTGAATCCATTATTGTAGATGCAAAAAGTGGAACATCAGGAGCAGGAAGAGGAGCAAAAACAGAAACACTTTTTTGCGAGGTGAATGAAAATATAAAGGCATATGGTGTTACAAGCCATAGACATACGCCTGAAATAGAAGAACAATTAGGATATGCAGCAGGACAAGAAATTATCATTAATTTTACACCACATCTGGTTCCTATGAACAGGGGTATTCTTGTGACAGCCTATGCTGATTTAAAAGAAAACACTGACTTAGAAACAATCAGAGCTGCTTATAAAAAACACTATCAGAATGAAAGCTTTATTCGATTACTTGATCAGGGAATCTGCCCTGAAACAAAATGGGTAGAAGGAAGCAATTACGTTGATATCAATGTCATAAAGGATGAGCGAACCAACCGGGTTATTATGATGGGAGCAATTGATAATCTGATGAAAGGTGCAGCAGGACAGGCTGTCCAGAATATGAATCTGATGTTTGGACAAGAGGAACGGGAAGGACTTGATCTAATCCCAATGTTTCCTTAAGAAAACAGATGGGAATCGATGAAATGATAAGAGAAATGAACCAGTCCGATTATGATGAAGTGTATACACTTTGGAAAAAGATAAAGGGATTTGCTATCAGAAGTGTGGATGATTCAAGAAGTGGAATTGAAAGATTTTTAAAGCGAAATCCACATACCAGTGTGGTAGCCTGTCTGGATGGTAAAATTGTTGGAAGTATTCTCTGTGGACAGGACGGGCGAAGGGCCTGCCTGTATCATGTGTGCGTAGATCCTGATTATAGAATGCGTGGAATTGGGAAAGAAATGGTCCGATTTGTATTGGAAGAACTAGAAAAAGAGGGGATCGGAAAAGTAAATCTCATTGCATTTACCGAGAATTCTGCAGGAAATGCATTCTGGAAAGAGCTTGGATGGACACACCGGGAAGACCTGAATTATTATGATTATACATTAGATTCCAAGAATCTTGTTACCTATAATCCGTAAAATTTGATGAAATGTGACTTGAGTCGCAGATGGAGAAGGATAGTGAAAATGAAACTAAAAGAAAAAACAGGTGGCGTGACTGCTGCAAAAGGATTTTGGGCAGCTGGAATTGAAGCCGCAATTAAATATCAGAATCGGTTGGATATGGCAATGATCTATAGTGAGATTCCCTGTGTTGCAGCAGGCGTTTTTACGAGCAACCTTGTGAAAGCAGCACCGGTTCTCTGGGATAAAGAGGTCGTAGAAAATGGAGAAGCAGTGCATGCCGTGATTGTGAATTCAGGGATAGCCAATGCCTGTACAGGAGAACAGGGGTTGGACTACTGTAAGAGGACAGCAACGGCAGCAGCAGATGCACTTTCGGTCAAAGAAAATGCAGTTTTGATTGCATCTACCGGAGTGATTGGAATGCAGCTTCCAATTGATCGGATCGTGGCGGGAGTGGAGCAGCTCGTGAAGTCCAAAGAGGAGACGCTTGCGGCTGGCTCACTGGCAGCACGGGCCATTATGACAACGGATACGGTATCAAAAGAGATTGCAGTTGAGTTTGAACTAGAGGGAGCGACAATCACATTGGGTGGAATGTGCAAGGGATCTGGAATGATTCATCCAAATATGTGTACGATGTTAGGGTTTTTGACGACTGATCTGGCAATCAGTAAAGAAATGCTACAACAGGCTCTTAGCGAGAATGTTGTTGATACCTTTAATATGATCTCCGTGGATGGGGACACTTCCACAAATGACACACTTGTCATAATGGCGAATGGAAGCGCCGGAAATGAAATGATCACTGAAAAAAATGATGCCTACTTACTCTTTTTACAGGCGCTGAATTATGTCAATACCTGGCTTGCTAAAAAAATGGCAGGCGATGGAGAAGGTGCAACTGCTCTATTTGAAACGAAAGTAATTCATGCGGACAAGAAAGAACAGGCAAGAGTTCTTGCAAAATCTGTGATTTGTTCCAGTCTGACCAAAGCAGCGATTTTTGGGCATGATGCCAACTGGGGTAGAATTCTGTGTGCTATGGGGTATTCGGGGGCACAGTTTAATCCAGATTGTATGGAACTGTTCTTTGAGAGTAGAGCAGGAAAGATTCTAATCTATCAAAACGGAAAAGCAGTTGATTATAGTGAAGAAGAAGCAACCAGGGTATTATCTGAAAACGAAGTGACCGTAGTGGTCGATTTGAAACAAGGCAATGAGGAAGCGGCAGCATGGGGATGTGATTTAACCTATGATTATGTCAAAATTAATGCGGATTACCGCTCTTGATTATTCGTCGTGGAAAAGGAAGGAATGGAACGTTATATGGATCAAAAAGATATGAAACAGGTTCTTCAAAAAGCGGAGGTATTAATTGAAGCACTTCCCTACATTCAAAGTTTTAACCGTAAAATCATTGTCGTAAAATATGGTGGAAGTGCCATGTCAAATGAGGAACTGCAAAAAAGTGTAATTCAGGACGTGACGCTTCTAAAACTCGTGGGTTTTAAGCCAATTATTGTACACGGTGGTGGGAAAGAAATCAGCCGTTGGGTTGGTAAAGTAGGAAAGGAAGCAGAATTTGTAAATGGACTTCGCGTAACAGATGAAGAAACGATGGAAATTGCAGAAATGGTTCTGGGAAAAGTGAATAAAAAGCTTGTCAGTATGGTACAGGAAATTGGAGTGAAAGCAGTTGGCCTGAGTGGAAAAGACGGCGGACTCCTGAAAGTGTGCAAAAAGTACTCCGATGGGCAGGATATTGGATATGTTGGAGAGATCACGGAAGTAAACCCAAAATTACTCTATGACCTGTTGGAAAAAGACTTTCTTCCAATCGTAGCACCGATTGGATTTGATGATTCGTTTGACACATATAATATCAATGCAGATGACGCGGCCTGTGCAATTGCAAAAGCAGTTCATGCAGAAAAACTTGCATTTTTAACTGATATCGAAGGTGTTTACAAAGACCCAAATGACAAGGCTACCTTTCTTTCCAGATTAAGTGTATCCGCGGCAGAAGCATTAATTGGGGAAGGGTTTATCGGTGGAGGAATGCTTCCGAAACTGAATAATTGCACCTCGGCAGTTCAAAATGGCGTTAACAGAGTCCATATTCTGGATGGAAGAATCCCACATTGCCTGTTACTGGAGATTTTTACAAAAGAAGGAATTGGGACAGCAATTGTACCGGATGACGATTCGAATTGAAGTTTTAGGGAGCGACAATTGCGAAAGCAGAGAGGAATATTCATATGATGAATCAACAGATAGAAGACGCAGAAAGCGCATTACTGCACACTTATAACCGGTTTCAGATTGTCCTGGATTGTGGAAAAGGGGTGTATCTGTATGATAGTAATGGAAAAAAATATCTTGATTTTGTGTCAGGAATCGGGGTATTTGCACTTGGATATCAGAATGAAGCTTATAACCAGGCACTAAAAGACCAGATTGATAAGCTGATTCACACGTCGAATTATTATTATAATGTGCCAACAATAGAGGCGGCCAAAAAACTAAAGAAGATTACTGGGATGGACAGGGTGTTCTTTACGAATAGTGGAGCGGAAGCAATAGAAGGCGCAATCAAAGCAGCCAGAAAATATGCATTCAACAAGGACAATACAACAGACCATGAAATCATAGCGATGGAACATTCCTTCCATGGCAGAACCATGGGAGCACTTTCTGTTACAGGGAATCCAAAGTACAGAGAAGCCTTTGAACCATTAATTGGGAATGTACGCTTTGCACAGCTCAATGACTTTGACAGTGTACTAGAACAACTTAGTGAAAAGACCTGTGCAATCATATTAGAAACAGTGCAGGGAGAAGGGGGCATTATCCCGGCATCTGAAGAGTTTCTAAAAAAACTTCGCGCACTGTGTGATGAAAAAAATATTCTATTGATTTTAGATGAGATTCAATGTGGAATGGGCCGTACCGGGTTTATGTTTGCCTGGCAGAAGTTCTGGGTAAAGCCAGATATCATGACAATCGCCAAGGCTGTTGCAGGGGGGATTCCAGCAGGTGCTTTTCTCATGACAGAAGAAGTTGCCAAGAACTCCCTCGTTGCAGGAGACCATGGAACAACGTATGGTGGAAATCCACTCGTTGGTGCAGCGATCAACAAAGTTCTTGATTTATTTGAGGAGAACCATATAATAGAGAATGTGAATCTGGTAAGCGGGTATTTAGAAGAACAACTAGATCTCATTGTAGAAGAATATGATTTTGTGCAGGGCAGAAGAGGTGCTGGACTGATGCAGGGGTTGCTATTTGACCATCCAGTTGCAGAAGTGATCAATAAGGCACTGGAACACGGCTTGATTCTGATTAATGCAGGAACCAATATTATTCGCTTTTTACCACCGCTTATCATTCAAAAAGAGCATGTTGATGAAATGATTGGTATTTTAAAGAAATGCCTCTCGTAACGTTGGGAGAATTGAATGAATTATAGGAAAAAAGCAACCTCAGTCTTACTTTTGGCTGTGATGGTAGTAACAGCACTTTACGCGGGCAGCATGGGATCGTTTACACAAGAAGAATTCAAGGAGCTGGTGGCAGGACCAACGGAGACGTTACATATCTGGTATCATGATGAGTCCATGACAGAATACCTGACAAGTGCAGCAATCGCGTATAAAGACAAAACAGGAATCCGTGTTGTTCCGGTCATTTCCACGGGTGCGCAGTATCTGGAAACAATCAATCAGGTATCTTTGTTTGACCAGGATCGTCCTGAAAAGGCAGCAGATCCAGATGAGATTCCAGATCTTTACCTGGTTAGAAATGATTCTCTCGAAAAGGCCTATCTTGGGGGATTAGCGATTGAAGCCAAAGATGCAAAGGCGATTTTGAACACCGGGAAGTTTCCAAAGACAGCACTTGATGCGGTGACCTATCAAGGGAAAATCATTGGATATCCACTTTCCTATGAGACAAGTGTGTTCCTGTACAACAGAACTTATCTCAAAGAAATGGCAAAGAATCAACTTCTGGCGGAAAGTGGTCAGGAGAGTGCAGAAGCAGAAGGTACAACGGAAGCAGAAGATAATACGGAAGTGAATACGGAAGAGCCTTCTGCATTTACGGAAGAAGAGATTACTGCAAGAGTAAATGAGATGATACCCGAAACGATTGATGATATCCTTATCTTTGCAGACCAGTTTGATGCACCAGAAGCGGTAGAAGCGGTATTGAAATGGGATGTATCGGATATTTTTTACAACTATTTTATCATTGGAAATTATATGAGTGTAGGTGGTCCAACTGGAGATGATCAAAATCAGATTTCGATTTATAATCAGGAAACCATCAAAAGCTTGCGCGTTTATCAAGACTTAAATCAGTTTTTTTCAATTGATACCAAGGAAGTAACTTATGATTCAGTTCTAAGTGATTTTATGGATGGAAAAATCGTCTATAGTGTTGTGACGACGGATGCGATTGCAAAGCTTGAAGGGGCAAAACAAGAGGGAACTTGTGACTTTGACTATGGAATTGCCAGAATACCAGCGATTAATGACGAAATGAAGACACGAAGCCTTTCGGTTACTACGGCTGTTGTGGTGAATGGATATTCCGGCAGACAGGAAGAAGCGGAAGCGTTTGCTGCATTTTTATCGGATGATTATGTTACTCAACTCTACTCCAAGAGCAATAAGCCGGCTGCGAGACTTGATGTGGTTTACGAGAACGAAAAAGTCAATATTGCAATGGAGGAGTATCGCAATTCTGTGCCAATGCCTAAAATGCTGGCAAGTAGTAATTTTTGGGTGTGGCTCGAAATCTGTTTTACGAATGCATGGCTGGGAGAGGATGTTAATTCGTTACTCATGGATCTGTCAGAAAAAATTATGACACAGGTTACAGGAGAGGAATATATAGAAACTTATATCGAGGAAGAAGAGATTGTTCAAGATGTAATCGTGGACGAAGGCATGGAAGAATAACATGCCTTCTTTTTTCTTGAAGAGACCCTTGTTTTTGCACTTTGAATAGCATAAAATAGAAGGGTACTGCATGGAGGGGCTTTCTCGAAGACTACGGTCAGACAGAAGGAGAACAGATGAGTTACCAAGGAAAACCGAACAAAAAAACAAAAAGAAAAAAGAATCATAAGAACCTAAGCATAGTGCAAGGAATGCTTCTAGTTGTAGTGTTTTTAATATCTGGTTGCAAAAGAGAAGAAATCAGCTGGAACACAAAGGATGCGAAGTCGAATTCTTCTGAAAATCAACAGGCAAAGACAGATTGGCAAAATGTGACTGACTATGATGGTGAGAATGATCATGGTGATGAAAATGACCAGGAAAATAATAGGGACGATGAAAATGCTCAGGTCGAACAAATCGATAGGGCAGATTTGTGTTATGTGTATGTATGTGGGGAAGTGAATGAACCCGGTGTCTATACATTGTTAGAAGGAAGCAGGGCGTTTGAAGCGATTGAGATGGCGGGTGGCTTAAGTGCGTTAGCGGCAACAGACTATATCAATCAGGCAGAATTGATAAAAGATGGAATGAAACTTGAGGTTCCAACAAAAGAAGAGGCCGATGTGCTGGAAGAAACGATAAAGTCAGAACAAGGTGGACTGGTCAATATCAATACTGCTTCCAAAGAAGCGCTGATGTCAATTCCAGGAATTGGAGAAGGGCGCGCGCAGGCAATCCTTGATTACCGGGAAAAAAGCGGGGAATTTCTATCTCTTGATGATTTGCTGAAGGTGGATGGGATTAAACAGGGAATCTATGATAAGATGAAAGAACATATTACACTTTAGATAAGAAAAAGAATCAGAATAACAATAGGGATACGGAACTTAAAAAGTATACCCATATACATGTGAATGCATGTGGATAGGACGGGAAACAGGATGGGAAAGAAAGTTTTGGTGGTGGATGACGAGAAATTAATCGTGAAAGGAATCAGATTCAGTCTGGAACAGGATGGTATGGAAGTAGATGCTGCCTACGATGGAGAAGAAGCGCTACAGATGGCACGTGATAAGTCATATGATATTATTTTGCTTGATGTGATGCTACCGAAGCTGGATGGATTTGAAGTCTGCCAACAGATCAGAGAATTCTCGGATGTTCCGATTGTCATGCTGACAGCAAAAGGGGAGGATATGGACAAAATCCTTGGGCTGGAATATGGTGCAGATGATTATATCACGAAACCTTTTAATATCCTTGAAGTGAAAGCAAGAATCAAGACAATTATGAGACGTGCGCATAAAAAAGAGGAAGTAGTCAAAATACGGGTCGTAGAAAGTGGGGATTTAAAACTTGACTGCGATAGTCGGAGGGTATATATCTGTGGCAGAGAGATTAATCTGACAGCGAAGGAATTTGATGTTCTCGAGTTGCTTGCTATGAATCCGAATAAAGTATACAGCAGAGATAATTTATTGCATCTGATTTGGGGAAGCGCCTATCCAGGGGATGTACGAACCGTAGATGTTCATATTAGAAGATTACGGGAAAAGGTGGAGGCTACACCAAGTGAACCGAAATATGTTCACACAAAATGGGGAGTTGGGTACTACTACAAAGACTGATGAGGCAATAAAAGATGGCAGGCAGATTAAAAAATTTTATGAATAAAGCCAAACTGGTACGAAGTCTGAAGATGAGAATATTCGTATTACTTTTTTTGGCGGGTATGATTCCAGCTATGATTATGAGAATCGGTATGATTGGGAATTATGAAGAGCATGCTGTTGGTGTTAGGACCTCAGATGTAACGAACCAGGCACAGATACTCGCGAATCACCTCATCAATTATAATTATTTACAAATACCAACCTCGGAGGTCATTAACGCAGAGATTGAACAATTTTCCGATCTGTACGATGGAAGAGTTCTGATTATTGATAAATCTTATAAAGTGATTAAGGATGCGTACGGGATTAGTGAAGGTAAAATAATTATTTCTAAAGAAATCATGCAAAGCTTTCAGGGAAAGACGATTTCAAACTATGATAGAGACAATCATTACATTGAAGTCGCTGTTCCAATTGCGGAAGAGGACTTTTATGAGGAAGACCTCATGGAAGAAGAGGGTGGCGAACTCTCTAAAATCAAAGGGGTATTACTGATTAGTATTTCTACGGAGAATATCGTAATTACAGGGGATACATTAAGTAGAAAAGCAGATATTCTGGAAATAACGATGGGCATTGTGATTATTGGCTTTGCACTTTGGCTTGCTAATATACTAATCAGACCAATCGATCGTGTTACCGATGCAATTAATGAAGTAAAAGGTGGATTTACGGATGAAATTATTGAAGTGTCAGATTACCTGGAGACGGAGCATATCATTGAAGCCTTTAATCAGGTAATCAGCAGGATGAGAATTCTTGATAAATCAAGAGAAGAATTTGTGTCCAATGTGTCTCATGAACTGAAAACACCGATGACATCCATGAAGGTATTGGCGGATTCGATTTTGATGCAGGATGATGCACCGATTGAATTATACAAAGAATTCATGGAAGATATTACCAATGAGATTGAGCGAGAGAATAAAATAATCAGTGATCTTTTATCGCTTGTAAAAATGGATAAGACTGCCGCAGATCTGAATATCGAGAGTGTTAATGTGAATGAACTGATGGAACTTATCTTAAAAAGGCTCACACCAATCGCGAAAAGAGAAGATATTGAGCTCATTTTTGAAAGTATGCGTCAGGTAGTTGCACAGGTAGACGAAGTCAAAATTACCCTTGCACTGACAAACCTAATCGAGAATGCAATTAAATATAATAAGAAGCATGGCTGGGTTAAAGTGACGTTGGATGCAGACCATCAGTTTTTTACAGTTGAAGTGACTGATTCTGGGATTGGGATTCCAGAAGAGCTATTGGAACACATTTATGAACGCTTTTTCAGAGTTGACAAATCTCATTCGAGAGAAATTGGCGGAACAGGACTCGGTCTTGCGATTACGAGAAACGCAATTCTGATGCATAGGGGATCTGTGAAGGCAACCAGTGTTGAGGGAGAGGGAACAACATTTACGGCGAAGATACCATTGAGCCATTTATCCTAATACTGACGGGAGCAAGAGGAATGAAGAATAGGAAGAAATTAATCATGACCTGGGTCGTGCTGACACTTTGTTTGTTTCTCTCAGCATGTGCTCTGACAGAGTCGGAAAGTGAGTCTGCTGGGGAAACCTATGAAATCTATTATAGTAATAAAGATGCAACAAATCTTGTTGGAGAACAAAGCACTTTTTTAGAAACGGATACCACAGAGCTGGTCAGACAGATGTTAGAGAAAATCTATACGCAACCTAAAAATGTAGAAATCATTCCTGTTATTCGGGAAGAAATGCTGCTAGACTTTGCACTTGTTGAAAAGCAGGTCACAATCAACATGTCAACCGCATATAAAGATCTCGATACTGCGTTGGAAGTACTTGCCCGTGCGGCAATTGTAAGTACGCTGACACAGCTTCAGGGAGTGGATTTTGTAAGCATTACAGTACAAGGGGAACCTTTATTGGATGTACTTGGGAATCCGGTTGGTGTGATGCCCAAGGAATTATTTATTAAGAATGCAGGCGAAGAGATAAATTCCTATGACAAAGTAAAGATGACGCTCTATTTTGCAAACGAACAGGGAGACGGTCTGATTGAAATAAATAGAACCCTTGCCTATCAGAATATTGTTTCAATGGAAAAGCTTGTTGTTGAACAGATTATCGCAGGTCCAAGTAATGAGGAATCCTATCCAACGATGAATCCAGAGACAAACGTAATTAGTGCGACGATTAAAGATGGCGTATGTTATGTGAATCTGGATGAAACTTTTTTGACCCAGCCATACAATGTCAGCGCTGAGGTTACAATTTATTCGATTGTGAATTCTCTTGTTGAACTAAGCAATGTGAACAAGGTCCAGATTTCAATAGAGGGAAAGAACAATCGAAGCTATCGTGAGCAGATTGATTTGATGACGTTATTTGAACGAAATCTTGATTTACTAAAATAGAAAGGGATGGGAATGATCAAAAGACCTTTATGTCTGGTCTGTGCTGCATTTGTTGTACTTGTAATGCTTCTCGTGACGCTTTTTCCACCTCCGTTCTATGACACCACTGATATTCTTGGAGAATCCGTGGATCTGACGGGCAGAGTCATTGGAAAAGAATGGAAGAATCATATGCTATCCATTACCATTGACCGGGTACAGTTTGGTTCGGACAAGATGATACTAGAAAGTCCACAGGGAGTTCTTTGCAGAATTGGAGAAGACTTGGGAGGACAGAAGCTGTTAAAGCTTGGGAGTTATGTACAGATTAACGGTCGCGTGCAAGATTTCCCCCAGGCAGGGAACTGGGGAGAATTTGACCAGCGCAATTATTATCGTGCAAAAGGAATTGATTTCCAGGTTGAGAATGCAGTCATTCAAGACAACAGTCTGAATTTCAATGCCAGAAAAGAGTTTTTATATGAATTCAGACAAAAACTAGAACAGATTTATGATTCGGTATTTCCAAAAAAGCAGGCGGGAATTATGAAGGCGATGATTCTGGGAACATCTGATGATTTAGATCCAGAGATCAAAGCGGCCTATCAGCAAAGCGGGATTGCACATCTTTTGGTAATCTCGGGGCAGCACATCAGTCTGATTGGTCTTGGGCTCTATGGATTGCTTCGGAAAATTGGCTTGCGAAAGTATCTATCTGCGGCAATTTCTCTCATTCTGATTGTTCAATATGCAACAATGACGGGGCTTGGCAACTCGACACAGCGGGCAGTCGTGATGTTTGGGATTTTTTTGCTGGCTGATCTTTGGAATCGTAGTTATGATATGATTACAGCGATGGCACTAACCGCTGTAGGGATCTTATTTTTCCAGCCGCTCATGGTATTCCAGGCGGGTTTTCTACTTTCTTTTGGTGCAGTAATGGGAATCGGCTTATTGTATCCGACCCTAAATTCTGTTATGCAGATTAAAAACAAAATTTTTCTTCTCTTTCTTTCTTCTTTTTCTATTTCTATTTTCACGCTTCCCATTATCATGTTTTTCTATTCCACAATTCCAACGTATTCCATTCTTCTGAACCTGCTTGTGATTCCATTCATGGCATTTTTGCTCGTGTTCGGGATTCTTGTTCTGCCAGCTTTTTTGTTGTATCCGGATTTTGCAGGAATTCTTTCGTATCCGTCTCGTCTGATTCTCTATTTTTATAACCTTGTTTGTGAATTAAACACCAGAATTCCAGGCAATACATTGATAACGGGACAACCTGATTGGATTATCCTTCTTTTATTTTATGCAGGAATTCTTGCGATTGTGATTCTGGCACCCAGATTACATAAATTATTTAGCATTTTTTTCATTGCACTCATACTTTCAATCCTATTTTGGAGACCGCCTATTCCCTGTAGTATCACAATGCTTGATGTTGGTCAGGGTGACTGTATTCTGGTTGAAGCCGAGGAGAAGAAGTTTCTCATTGATGCAGGCAGTAGTTCGAAAAAGAAGGTGGGACAGTACAAAATCATTCCAGCTCTAAAGGCGCTTGGAATCAATCAGTTGGATGGAATTTTTGTGACACATGGAGATCAGGATCATATCTCGGGCATTTTTGAATTGATTGCTTTTGGGGAAGAGAGTGGTGGAATAGAAATCGCATCCTTGATTCTTCCAGACGTTCAGGAACAGGAGGGAGAATCTTGTCAGGGACTTGCCGAAGCGGCCATAGATGCCGGAATAGAAGTCAGATTGATTGGAGAGGGTGACCGGGTTGAAACCGGCGGGCTGATTCTTACTTGTCTGAATCCTGACAAGACGGATCAATTAGGAGATTTGAATGCAGCCTCTATTGCACTGTTTCTACAATATGAAGGGTTTAAAGCGCTTTTTACGGGTGATATTACAGGAGTGGGAGAAGCCAATATGATAGAGGAACTTAAGAAAATGGCAAGGAAAGGGGAGGATATTAAGTTAGATTATCTTAAAGTTGCACATCACGGATCGAATAGTTCGACGCCAGCGGAACTGCTAAAACTAACGCGTCCATCACTTGCCCTTATTTCCTGTGGAGAGAATAACGCCTATGGGCATCCCCACGTGGAGGTAATCGAACGCCTTGAGGAGGAGAAGTGCCAGATTTTCCTGACTTCAAAGACGGGAGCGATCAGTGTTATTACAGATGGAGACAGGGTAAAGGTCAGAACACATCATCCACAAAAAAAATAGGGATTAAAAAACACAATCTATGCAACAAGAACAGTCATTGACGATTTTACACATAGGGGATAAAATAAAAAAAGAAAAGTGAGGATGCTTCGATGAAAAGTATTTTAGCAGATGTTTCGAATAAAGAATTTAAGCAGACTTATTTGCTATACGGGGAAGAGGCTTATCTGAGACATCAGTATCGGGATAAGTTAAAAGTGGCCCTCCTTGATGGAACTGATGAAATGAATTATCATCATTATGATGGAAAAGAAGTCGTGATTGGGGCAATCATTGATCAGGCTGAGACCATGCCGTTTTTTGCAGACAGACGAGTGATTATAATTGAAAATAGTGGTTTGTTCAAACAAGGGGGAGAGGCGCTTGCAGAGTATATACAAAACCCTGCCCAGACTGTTTTTTTTATCTTTGTTGAGAGTGAGATTGACAAAAGGAGTAAATTGTTTAAAACGGTACGTGATCAGGGAAGAGCAGTCGAGTTCGCAATTCAGGAAACAGCTGTGCTGACACGATGGATTCATTCCCTTGCACAAAAGGAAGGCAAGAGAATCCAGGCAGAAGCGGTTGCCCAGTTACTAGAGCGTACTGGAGCAGATATGGAAAATATCAGGCGTGAGTTTGAAAAATTAATTTGCTACCGGATTGGGGAAACAGACCTTGTGAAGGAAGATGTAGAGGCTGTCTGTACCGTCAGAATCACGAACAGAATTTTTGAAATGGTAGAGGCAATCTCAGAGAAAAACAAAGAAAAAACAATGAAGCTCTACCATGATCTGATGGAATTACGGGAACCGCCCATGCGGGTATTGTTTTTAATCACAAGACAGTTTAACATTTTGTTGCAGGTAAAAGACTTGCTGAATAAGGGATATGGACCGGACCAGATTGCCAAAAAAGTTGGAGTGCCTCCCTATTTTGTTCAAAAATATCAAAGGCAGTCTTCAAGATTTACCAAAGAAGCACTTAAAAAAGCCCTGGAAGAATGTATTGCCATGGACGAGGGCGTTAAGAAAGGGTTACAGAGTGATCGACTGGGGCTCGAACTTTTAATTATCAGCAACCTGAATTAGAGAGAGGATGAAACTAAAAATGGGATTTTTTGAAGAACTTGGTGAAAACGTATCGGAAGTTGCAAAAGATGTAACAGAGAAAGCAAAAGAGCTTGGGGAAAGTGCAAAACTTCACACTTTAATCAAATCAGAAGAACTGAAGATTCAGGAACAGTACTATAAACTTGGAAAAAGATATTATTCGCTATACTGTGATACGGCGGATCCAGAGCTTTTAGATATTATAGACGTTATCTCTGTTGCACAGGATAAAATTGCTTCCTATAAAGAAAAACTCGAAGATAAGTAAGGAAATTATTAATATTTGGTAAAATAGAGAGATAAGATTGAATTGGCTGGAAAAACGTATTATAATATAGTTGTGAAAAAATAAAATTTTCCCAGTAAGAACACATGGAGGTGTATCTATGGGAGTAGGTGAGATTCATCAGAATGTTTTAAACAACAAATCTGTTAAGCCTTACAGTCAGGAATCAGAACTGGTTACCAGACAGATTACATTAAAAAAAGAAGCTCCGACGCTCAGGCAGGAAAAAGAGAAAGAGTCGAAGCAAAAAAATACAAAAAGTCTTGGAACAGCAGCTAAATTTGAGTATAATAAGGAAATCAACAGAATCGTAATTACAATTTCGGAGAACGGAACGGATGAAGTATTGAAAGAAATTCCGACCAAAGAAATTCAGAACATGCTAAAGCGTATTCACACCATGACGGGCATGGTTATGGATGAAGAAGCGTAACTAGAGGTAAGGAATCATGTTTTCGGAAAAAGTCTTTGTGAAGGCGGTTTTCGTTGAAAAAAGTTTTCGTTGAAAACAGGGATGTTTTTTTCCAGTACAAGGAGGTAATGATATGAGCGCAATTTCCGGAATTCAGTCAAATACAGATTATGCAAAGATAGCAAGCGGCAAGAAGATTAATTCAGCAGCAGATGGTGCAAGTGAACTTGCTATTGCAACAAAATTAGAAACACAGAGTCAGGCTCAGGATGTGGGAGCTGCCAATGCAAAGGATGGACAAAGCGTCCTGAATATTGCAGACGGTGCCCTCAGCGGGGTTCAGGATTATTTACAAAGAATCAGAGAAATCAGTGTAAAAGCATTGAATGGAACCAATAGTGCATCTGATCTTGGCGCGATGCAGAAAGAAGTGGATAGTCTCCTTCAAGGAATCCAGAGCACAGCAAAAGGAACAGAGTACAATACGATGAAGTTGCTTGATGGAAGTATGGCGGATATGGATATTGCAACCAATCCTGATGGAAGCGGTATGAAAATCGGGCTTGCAAATTCAACGTTGGAAGCGCTTGGAATTGACGGATACAATGTAACAGGAAGTTTTGATCTTGGGTCGATTGATAATGCACTTGATATGGTGAGTGAATCCAGGAGTAAAATTGGTGCATCAACCAATGCTTTAGAATATGCATACCAGTATAATAAAGATGCATCTTTGCAGCAGACATCTGCGCAGAGCCGCCTTGAGGATCTTGATGTTCCAGAGGCAGTATCGGATATGAAGAAGAATGACCTGCTCGAACAATATAAAAATGCGATGCTGAAGAAGCAGATGGAAGAAGAGTCTTTGGTATCCAAATTGTTATAAGCCTGAATTGATTATATGGAAAAGGAAATAAAGAGGCTGTGTTTCTAACACAGCCTCTTTTAAAAGGGAAAATGGCAAAATTATTTTTTAGGCATGGTGCTATGGGAAGTTCAAAAACAGCAAATGCGCTTATGGTAGAATATAATTATTATGAACGGGGGAAAAAGGCACTTTTACTAAAGCCCCGTCTTGACTCGAGAGATGGAATCTGCGTAATTAAAAGCAGAATGGGTCTTGAGAAAAAGTGTGAGTTTGTGGAAGACTTTGTCAAAATGGAGGAGAAAGAGATTTTACAGTATGATTGCATCATTGTTGATGAGGCGCAGTTTTGTAAAAAAGAAGAAATTTCTTTTTTTGTTCATGTGGTAGACGATTTATCAATTCCAGTCATTTGTTATGGGCTTCGCACAGATTTTAGAAGAGAGTTGTTTGAAGGCTCGATGTGGTTACTTGCCTGGGCAGATGTAATTGAAGAACTCAAAACGGTATGCTGGTGTGGGCAGGGAGCAACCTGTAATGTCAGATTTTCAGAGGATGGAACAGTAATCCGGGCAGGAGAACAGGTGGTACTCGGAGGAAATGATCGTTATACTGCCCTTTGCAGGAAACACTATGCACAAGGGAATTTAGGTCCTGACCATCAACAGGACCCGTCATGAGAGTGACAGGAAGCCAGGAGGGTTTGTCCTATGAATAATTTAATCCCGATTATCATTATGTTCTGGATTGTAAGTGCAATCGTCAAAGGGGTAAAGAATACACCACGTAAGACTTTGGTGAAAGATGAAAATTACCAAAATAAAGATCTGAAAAATTTTACGGACACCAGAGAATATCGATCGGTTGCAGAAACAGGCAGTCGCCCGGACGAAGGATATGTGAAAACAGATTCTCACTATGATAAAAATAAAAAAGATCGAAATCGTGCAGAAGCAGATATGCAGAAAATAAATATGGCACCCCAGTATCGAACAAAAGATTATGGAAGAAGACCTGATAGTAAGCCGACAAAAATTGCAAAGCGAATCAATCCGGGAGACACGCCACCACAAGGAATGTACGTAGTGAAATGTCCTTATTGCAATGCGGACAATGCGGTAATGGCAGGGGGAGAGAACGGAGCCCATTGTTACTTCTGCTGGGTAGCCCTTTAGTCGTAAAAACAGAAAGGTATGGCGTTATTCATGAGAAAAAATCCAGTTCCATTTCAGATTTACAGGCATTTCAAAGGAAATTCATATCAGATTATTGCAATTGCGGAAGATTCCGAGACAAGTCAGCTGAGTGTTATTTATCAGGCATTATATAGCCCCTATAAAATATGGAACAGAAGTCTTGACCAGTTTCTAAGCGAGGTTGATCATCATAAATATCCTGATGCTCCTCAGAAATATCGATTTGAACTGATTACCTTTCCTGAGCGCTCTGACAAAGAGAAAGAGGAAACGAATCAGGAAGCGAATCAGGTAGAAGAGGATTTTGATGAGGTCATCCTCGACCCTCTTGTTCTTGAGTTCTTAGAATCAGATACTTATGAAGAAAAACTGAATATTTTAGCGGCTCTTCATCACAGAATAGATGATGAGATGTTAAATACACTCGCAGTAGCGATGGATGTTGAGTTAAGTGGCAAGGATACGATGGAGCGATTTGATGAATTGAAAAATTGTATTCTGACATTCCGCAAGTATGAAGGAAGTCGGAACAGATAGAGAAAAGGAGGGAATCATGGCATATAGTCTGCAGAACAAACTGGTTGTCGGAGTATCCTCAAGAGCGTTATTTGATCTTACAATGGAAAATGAAATTTTTGAAACACAGGGAGTCGAAGCCTATTCAAAGTATCAAATTGATCATGAAGGGGATATTTTAAAGCCGGGGCCTGGGTTTCATTTAATAAAAGCACTTCTGAATCTGAATACGATCAGGAATCATGAAGGGCGGGTTGAAGTCATTATTATGTCAAGAAACAGTGCAGACACATCACTCAGAGTATTTAATTCCATTTCGCATTATGGTCTGGAGATTACCAGAGCGGTATTGGCGAGTGGGGCCCCACTTGCTTCGTATCTAAATGCATTTAAGACAGATTTATTTTTATCTGCTTATGAGGATGATGTCCAGAGTGCCATTGATTCCAATATTGCAGCAGGAATTATCTGCTATGACGGACATCAGGAATATAATCAACAGAAAGAGATCCCGCAAATCCGCATTGCATTTGACGGTGATGCGGTTCTTTTTTCGGATGAATCAGAGCAGATCTACCAGAAAATGGGATTAGAGGCCTTTGAGAAAAATGAAAGAGATCAGGCTGCCAATATCATGAAAGCAGGTCCGTTTGCCAATTTTTTAAAGACGTTATCTGATTTGCAGAAGGAATTCCCGATAGAGAAAGCACCGATCAGAACAGCACTTGTGACATCGAGAAGTGCACCAGCTCACGAGAGAGTGATCAGAACGCTTAGAGCATGGGATGTCAGGGTGGATGAGGCGTTTTTTCTGGGAGGGATTGCAAAGAGAGATATTCTAAAGGCATTTGGTGCACATATCTTTTTTGATGATCAGGTAGTGCATACTTCTTTGGCAGCGGAGGTAGTTCCGTCTGCCAGAGTTCCATATCAGAGCCAGAAAGAGGCAACGAGAGATGAAAACAGATAAAATCCCAAACCTGCTCTTGCACTGGTTTGATCAGAATGCAAGAATTCTTCCGTGGAGGGAAGAGGCAACACCTTACAGAGTATGGGTTTCAGAGATTATGTTACAACAGACCAGAGTAGAAGCGGTAAAACCATATTTTCAGAGATTTCTAAGTACTTTTCCAGACATAAGCTCGCTTTCAAAAGCGGAAGACGACCTGTTGCTTAAAATGTGGGAAGGGCTTGGATACTACAATCGAGCAAGGAACCTGAGAGCGGCAGCGAGGATTGTCATGGAGGAGTATGGAGGAGAACTACCAAGCGAAAAGGAGCAGTTAATGAAGCTGCCTGGAATTGGTGACTATACTTCGGGATCAGTTGCTTCCATCGCATTTGGTAAGTGGTGTACTGCAATTGATGGAAACGTATTACGTGTTATTGCAAGGCTTTGTGCAAATGAGAAAAATATTCTAGACAAAAAGGTACGCCTTGAAGTAGAACAATTTATTCTGAAAATCCTTCCAAGAGAAAGACCTGGTGATTTCAATCAGGCGCTGATGGAACTTGGAGCCCTGATTTGCATTCCAAATGGTGCACCAAAATGTGAAGAATGCCCTGTAGCTGCGATGTGCCTTGCCAGATTGGAAAACAAGCTTGACCGGATTCCATATAAAGAAAAGAAAAAGGAACGTAAAATTGAAGAAAAAACAGTAATGATCATACAAAGTGAAAACAGACTGTTGCTTAGGAAAAGACCAGAGCGGGGATTGTTAGCTGGAATGTACGAATTTCCCTCTATTGAGGGGAATGTGGAAGCGGATCAGATTCTTACCTTTGTAAAAGAAATTGGACTGTCGCCAATACAGATTAGAAGACTTGAAGATAGCAAACATATTTTCACACATCGAGAATGGCGTATGTCAGCGTATTTTATTCGAGTGGATGATGAACAGTTTTCCAAGGATGAGAAAATCCCAGACACTTGCCTGCTCATTGAAAAGAAAGAAATGCAGAGGGATTACCCGATTCCATCTGCTTTTAAAACCTATACAAAATATTTGAAGATGAAATTAGGAAGTGATGCATTTCCTAATAAAGAATGGGAGAAAATGTGAAGAAGAACATTTCACACCGCTTGATATAAATGCCGCTAAAGCGGCGGATGGGAGCAAGTGTGAAGAAGAACATTTCACACCGCTTGATATAAATGCCGCTAAAGCGGCGGATGGGAGCAAGAATAATGAAGTTATTAACAGTTACAATTCCCTGCTATAATTCTGAGGCATATATGGGTAAATGCATAGAATCACTCCTCCCTGGAGGTGACGATGTAGAGATTATAATCGTAGATGATGGATCAAAGGATCATACCAAAGAAATTGGAGAAACCTACCAGGAAAAATACCCAAATATGGTAAGGGTGATTTCAAAAGAAAATGGAGGACACGGTTCTGCTGTCAATACAGGCCTTGAACATGCAAGAGGGATGTATTTTAAGGTTGTTGATAGTGATGACTGGGTCAAAGAAAGCGAATACAGTAAAATTCTGGAGAAACTACGCGAACTGACTGGTGGAGATAATGTGTTAGATATGCTAATCAGTAATTTTGTGTATGAAAAGGTAGGAGAGAAGCATAACAAGGTTATGTCTTATAAACATGCGTTGCCGATGGACAAATTATTTGAGTGGAAGGACGTCAGACATTTTAGAAAAGGACAGTATATTCTAATGCATTCCGTTATCTTTCGTACGAAGCTTTTGCGGGATTGTGGATTGAAGTTACCAGAAAACACTTTTTATGTTGATAATATTTTTGTATTTGAACCACTTCCTTATGTCAAAAAAATGTATTATATGGATGTCAATTTTTATCGTTACTTCATTGGACGCGATGACCAGTCTGTTAATGAAAAGGTGATGATTGGAAGGATTGATCAACAACTCAAAGTCAATAAGCTGATGGTAGATTACCTGGTTTCAAAAAAGAATGAAAATGGAATTCATAAAAAGACCAGGCGATATATGACAGACTATCTTGATATCATCACTACAATTTCTTCTGTTATGCTGATTTGCTCGGGCACCCAGGAGAACCTTTTGAAAAAACAGGAATTATGGAGTTATATCAAACGAAAAGATCAGCTTTTGTTCATGCAGCTTCGATATGGATTACTGGGAAGCTCCATGCATCTTCCGGGAAAAGGTGGACGAA
This sequence comes from uncultured Lachnospiraceae bacterium, assembly GCA_947631985.1. Classification (GTDB taxonomy): domain Bacteria; phylum Bacillota; class Clostridia; order Lachnospirales; family Lachnospiraceae; genus SZUA-378. The sequence continues at coordinate 24,504 of CANRNK010000018.1, forward strand.
AGATTTCGGTAGAAGCCTACCGGATCTGCAAGCGTTTCTTTAAATTTAACTAACAAAAAAGCACTCACGATGAGTGCTTTTTTGTTTTGAAGAATCTATGATTCGATATTTTTTCCAAAAGATCTGTTTTCCTGAAGAGAGTATCCAGGTAAGTATACGATAGAGTACATGACCATCGCCATCGCAAAAGCCATAATCACATCAAACATGGAGTGCTGCTTAATAAGAACGGTGGATAAAATAATGGAAAAACTAAGCAGAAAAGAGGTTGTCTGTAGAAACCGATTTGAAGCTGGGCCTGTTGCACGTGAAAATGCAATATGAGCACCGATGGAATTATAAACATGGATACTGGGGACGATGTTAGTCGAAGAATCTATGGTATATAAAAACCCGATTAAATGCGTAAAGATATTGTCTCTTGGAAAAGCAGTGGGACGTAACTGATGCCCATTTGGGAAAATGGTTGAAATAATCAAAAAGATGGTCATTCCAGTAAAGATAAAGAGACAGCACTTATAGTACTCTGCTCTGTCATATTTTAAGAGATAGATAACTACGACGGCAAGGTAGGCAAACCATAGGAAGTAAGGAATGACGAAGACTTCGCTAAAGGGGATGTAGTCATCGATTTTCATATGGATTATTTTATATTGATTTACGACCTTTTGTTCCAGCAGGTAAAACCATATCAGGTAGAAAGCACCATATAGGAGGAGTAAAAGGATAGAAAAGTGTTTTTTTATCATTGTCTTTAACATGGTAAAATGATCCTCGTTTGGAGATGGTTAATTGGTTCAAGTTGTATTATACAATAGGTGGGTATAAATTAACACTTCATTTTTTCTTAAATTTCATGTCCCATGCTACTCGGACGTTGCACCCTACTACCCAAGCGGCCCCGCCTGCTCCCAGGCGGCCCTGCCTGCTCCCCGAGTGGCCACTGCTGCAAATGTTTCCGAAGGCGGAGACGCTCGCGCTTATTGAATTCGTAGCGGTACGTAAGGATCGGTGGGACTGATCCTAAGTACCGACGAATTCACAAACTCCTTTTCGAAAATCATTTTGCAGTTGTGGCCGGTCTGTGAGGAGGGAGGAATCAGGGACAAAAGTCAGGGAAAAAGCCAGGGAAAAAGCCAGGGACAAAAGTCAGGGACAAAAGTCAGGGACAAAAGCCAGGGAAAAAGCCAGGGACAAAAGCCAGGGACAAAAGTCAGGGACAAAAGTCAGGGACAAAAGTCAGGGACAAAAGTCAGGGAAAAAGCCAGGGACAAAAGTCAGGGACAAAAGTCAAGGTCAAAACATAAGAGTGTCTGGGTGCGGGTGGTTAGTGGTCTGCGTAGGTTGGGATGAGGTTAAGCTTGTGGTTGGTGATTTCAAACTGTATGTCATTGGCATAGATCTGTACTTCTCCGTCGGTGTGAACGCAGAGTGGGATGGAGGTGGTAAGGTGGATTTTGGAGGCTGCGTGGTAGTATATTTCTGGGAAGTGCAGGTGGTTTCCAGAGAAGGCGGTTGGGAGGATTCTAAGGGCTCGCTGGAATGAGAGTGAGTGGGCCGCACATAGGTTGAGTCGTGCGTCCTGATGGCTGGCATCAGGAGCAAAGAGGAATCCGCCACCTTCATAGCGGTGGTTCATTGCAGCAGCAAATAGTAGTTTTGGGAGTCTGACTGGAGGGGCATCGTCCAGGGTCAGAACGCAGTCGGTGTTGCCACCTTTTAAGAGGAGGCTGAGTGCGATTCCAAGGTAGGTCAGTTTTCCAAGCCCTAAGTGATTGAGGGTATTTTTTATTTTTGAGGAGAGAGCTTTTTCGCAGACCGCAGCATCAAAACCGATGCCACTGCTGATGTTGAAGTAGCGTTGGTATTCCTCTTGGTAAAAGACCTGGTTCAGGTCATAGTAGCCGCGTTTGCAGGAGAGGACACCGAGATCCATCTCAAGCAGGGTATCTGTGTGAAGTATTTTTTCGAGTGCTTTGACAGGGTTGGTTTCCAGATTCAGGTCTCTCGCAAAATCATTGCTGGATCCAGTTGGAAGGTAGGCGAGATGCGTAAGCGGGAAGTTCTGGATTCCCTGAAGGACTTCGTTGATCGTTCCGTCTCCGCCGAGAATAATGATGCGTATGGGAGCGGTCAGTCCGGTAGTAAGAGTTTTTGCGATTGTAGTGGCGTCTCCTACTTTTTCGGTGAGGTAGGGTTGGAAGGCAACCTTGTCTTGTTGAAGAATTGGTAAAAGCTGATGCCAGATTTTCATACCCTTTCC
>CANRNK010000019.1 GCA_947631985.1 uncultured Lachnospiraceae bacterium
GAATATGTCAGCGATAAAAAAGTATTGGTAACAGGCGGAGGTGGTTCAATTGGAAGTGAGCTATGCAGACAGATTGCATCCCATAAGCCAAGTCAGCTGATTATTGTAGATATCTATGAGAACAATGCATATGAAATACAGCAAGAGCTTAAGACCAAGTACCCAGAGCTGAACCTGGTTGTGTTGATTGCTTCAGTCCGAAACACGAACAGAGTGAATTACATCTTCGAAACATATCAGCCTGAAATTGTATACCATGCAGCAGCACATAAACATGTGCCGCTGATGGAAGACAGCCCAAATGAAGCGGTGAAGAACAATGTCTTTGGAACATGGAAGACGGCGCAGGCAGCAGCATTTTATGGAGCCAAGAAGTTCGTCATGATTTCAACAGACAAGGCGGTGAATCCGACGAATATTATGGGCGCGTCCAAGCGAATCTGTGAAATGATCGTGCAGACCTTCAACCGTCACTACGATACAGAATTCGTGGCAGTCAGGTTTGGGAATGTACTGGGAAGCAATGGAAGCGTAATCCCACTATTTCGGAAGCAGATAGAAGCAGGTGGTCCGGTAACGGTGACACATCCAGATATCATCCGTTACTTTATGACAATTCCTGAAGCGGTATCTTTGGTACTACAGGCTGGAGCATACGCCAAAGGAGGAGAAATCTTCGTGTTGGATATGGGTGAGCCGGTTAAAATATTAGATCTGGCTAAGAATCTGATCCGGTTATCAGGATACAAGCTTGGCGAGGATATCGAGATTAAATTCACGGGGCTACGGCCAGGTGAGAAATTATATGAAGAGTTATTGATGGATGAAGAGGGTCTGGAGGACACAGAGAATAAACTGATCCACATTGGAAAACCAATTCAGTTTGATGAAGATGAGTTCTTCTGCAAGTTGAAAAAGCTTAAGGATGCAACCGAGCAAGAGAGTAGCAGCATCAAAGAAATGATACGTGAAATCGTACCAACCTATCATACTGATGGGGAATCTAAGTAAATAACTACGAAAAGAGGTATGGCAAAATGAAACAAGAAAACAAAAGACTTTATTTATCATCTCCTACCATGAATGGCAGAGAACAGGAATATATCAAAGAAGCATTTGACACCAACTGGGTTGCACCACTTGGGAAAAATGTAGATGAGTTCGAGAGGGAATTAGCTCGTTTTGTGGGAAGTTCCCATGCAGCGGCATTAAGTTCCGGAACGGCTGCGGTACATCTGTCTTTAAAACTTTTGAATCTACAGATTGGAGATGTTGTCTTCGTTTCTTCACTTACCTTTTCTGCCAGCTGTAATCCGATTGCGTATGAGAAAGCGATTCCTGTATTTATTGATTCTGAACCGGATACCTGGAATATGTCGCCGGAAGCGCTCAGAGAAGCCTTTCGCAAATATCCAAATCCCAAGGCAGTTATTCTGGTTCATCTATATGGAACACCTGCCAAGCTGGAGGAAATCATGGCAATTTGCGAGGAACATAATGTTCCTCTGATTGAGGATGCAGCAGAATCCTTATCTGCGACATACAAGGGGAAGCACACCGGTACCTTTGGGAAAATGGGTATCTATTCCTTCAATGGCAATAAGATTATTACAACATCAGGTGGTGGAATGCTCGTATCAGACGACGAAGAGCTGATTCGAAAGGCACGCTTCTTATCTACACAGTCCAGAGATCCGGCAAGGCATTATCAACATTCGGAGATTGGATATAATTACAGAATGTCGAATATTCTGGCAGGAATTGGCAGAGGTCAGATGACCTGCCTACTGGAACATAAAGAGAAAAAAAATGAAATTTACCAGTATTACAAAAAACACTTGTCTGGACTTGAGTCTGTAACCATGAATCCAATGAATCCAGACGGGGATGCCAACAATTGGCTATCCTGTATTACCATTGAGGGAGCATCTTCTGTGACACCAGACCTTTTGATGGATGCAATGGAAGCAGAGAATATGGAAGCCAGACCGATCTGGAAGCCAATGCATCTGCAACCAGTCTTTACTGGGTGCGATTTTTTCAAACATCCTGACTGCAATGGGAATTCTGTTTCAGAATCCATTTTTAAAAGAGGATTCTGCCTGCCGAGTGATGTTAAAAACACAACAGAGGATATGGACAGAGTCATTGCTGTAATCAAACAAGCATTTTAAGGTGAGGAGACAAGACATGGCGATTTATCGCAGATTCGTTAAACGACTCTTTGATATTCTAATCTCGGGAACGGCCCTTATAATTCTTTCACCTGTTATACTGATTTTGGTTCTGCTTGTCAGAACCAAGCTTGGAAGTCCAGTTCTTTTCAGACAGGAGAGACCAGGTCTTCATGAGAAAATATTCACTTTGAAGAAGTTTCGAACCATGACGGATCAAAAAGATACACAGGGCAATCTTCTTCCAGACGCACAGAGGCTAACCCCTTTTGGGAAGTTCCTTCGAAGATCCAGCCTTGATGAACTGCCAGAGTTGTGGAATATTTTCATCGGAGAAATGAGCCTGATTGGCCCCAGACCGCTATTAGTCAGTTATCTGCCGTATTATACCGAAGAGGAAAGAGTAAGACACAGTGTGAGACCAGGACTGACAGGACTTGCACAAGTCAGTGGACGTAACTTCCTGGCATGGGATAAGCGACTGGCAAAAGATGTTGAATATGTCTCGAATATCACCTTTTGGGGAGATCTTAGAATTGTCCTTCGAACCATTCAAGTCGCAATTCATCCGGAACATGTCGCAGACGATACGAACCAGTCAGAAGGGAATCTGGCTGAGATTCGAAAAGCTGAAAACAATCAAAGATAAAATCAAAACAGAACAGAGGATAGTATGATAACAATCATTATATTAAGTGCAGGAACCAGAAATAAAGTGGTACAATATTTTTCGAAAGCACTCGAAGGACATGGAAGAGTGATTGCAACGGATTGCTCAAAGCTGGCTCCAGCGATTTATGAAGCAGGCAATTATCATATTGTTCCAAGAATGGATGAACCTGGTTACCTGGAACATATCTTAGAACTTTGTGAGCGTGAGAGGGCAACAGGAATTCTATCCCTGATTGATCCTGAACTGACTCTTTTAGCAGAGAACAAAGACAAATTTCTTAAGATTGGCTGTACTCCGATTGTATCGGACCCAGAACAGGTCGCCATGTGCTTTGATAAGTATCTCATGTTTACCTTTTTAAAGGAACATGGATTCAGGACGGCAAAGAGTTATCTGTACAGAAAGGTATTTTACAATGATATCGAGACTGGTAAGATAAACTTTCCTGTGTTTGTAAAACCGGTCAGAGGAAGTGCCAGCATTAATATTAATAAAGTCAATTCCATCAGAGAAGTAGACTTACTCATGGATCTCTACGAAGATCTTATGATTCAGGAATATATGGATGGGGTGGAATATGGAGCAGATGTCTATATTGATCTGATTAGTGGAGAAATTATTTCTATTTTTATCAAAGAGAAGATAAAAATGCGGGCTGGAGAAACAGATAAGGCAGTTTCGGTCAAAGACGAGACCTTGTTTGCGTTAATTGAGGAGTTTGTTAGACAAGCCGGATTCCGGGGAATCATTGATATAGATATTTTCAAAGTAAATGATGAATACTATATTTCAGAAGTGAACCCAAGGTTTGGAGGAGGATATCCACATGCATATGCCTGTGGTGTCAATATACCAGAATTCATCATTAATAACCTACAAGGCAATAAAAACGGGACAGTAATTGGTCACTATCAGGAAAATATCTATATGATGAAATACAACGAGATTATGATCAAAGAAGGGCTGTAATCCATGAACTCCAATGAAAAGAGAAAAGTTCTTATTTTGACCAATAGTGATTCAGGACTCTATGATTTTCGTAAAGAGTTGCTTCAAAGACTTGTAAGTGTTGGGTATGAAGTAATCATATCTGTTCCTGAGGGGAAATACCGTGAGCGAATCGAAAAACTTGGGTGCAAAGTTGTGCCTGCCAGATTGGAACGCAGGGGAATGAATCCTGTGAGGGATTTGAAGCTTCTGAACTCTTATGTCAGGCAAATGAAAGAAATTCGTCCCAATATTGTCTTAACCTATACAGTGAAACCCAATATCTATGGGGGAATTGCATGCAGACTGTCAGGGATTCCCTACCTTGTTAATATTACCGGTCTTGGAACAGCACTGGAACATCCAGGACGATTGAAAAATCTGTTACTGTGGTTGTATAGGAGATCGCTTTCCAAAGCATCTGCTGTTTTTTTCCAGAATGTCTACAACAAGGAATTCATGGAGAGCTATCGGTGTGGAGGGAAAAGAAATATACTTTTGCCTGGCTCTGGAGTTAACCTGAGTGATCATCCTTATAGAGAATATCCAGAAGAAACAGAGGGTATCAGGATCTTAAGTGTAATGCGTGTCATGAAGGATAAGGGAATTGAAGAGTTACTTGCATGTGTGCCGGAAATCAAAAAAAACTATCCCAGTGTCCATTTTGCAATCGCAGGTGCCTATGAAGAGGAATCGAGGCAACACTATGAACCCCTGATAAATAACTTGCAGGAGCAGGGGATTTTGCGTTATTATGGGTATCGGGAAGACTTGAGTGAGATTATGGCAAATAGCCATATTATTGTACATCCTTCCCATCATGAAGGAATGTCCAATGTACTATTGGAAGCAGCAGCATGTGGCAGACCAGTTGTAGCATGTGATATCAGAGGCTGCATTGAGACCTTCCTCCCAGGAACCAGCGGGGAAAGTTGTAAGAAAATGGATGTAGAATCATTGCAAAACGCAATTGAAAATATACTGAAGAGAAGCGTTGAAGAGAGAAGAGAGATGGGATGTAGGGGTCGATCTCATGTAGAAGAAAACTTTGACAGAGAACAGGTAATTACAATCTATTGTAATGAGATGAGGAGAATAACAGATGAACTTGTATGAAAAAATCGTAGCAGGTGAAGAAAAAATATCACTTGTGGGACTTGGATATGTTGGAATGCCAATTGCTGTGGCTTTCGCAAAGAAGATTAAAGTAGTCGGATTTGATCTGAATCAGGAGAAAATCCAGCTCTACCTGAATGGAATCGATCCAACCAGAGAAGTTGGAAATGAAGTGATTCAGACTACAAGCGTTGAATTTACGGCAGATGAAACGAAATTAAGAGAAGCAAAATTTCACATTGTGGCGGTGCCAACTCCGGTAAACGACGATCATACACCTGATTTATCACCAGTAGAAGGGGCAAGTAAAATCCTTGGCCGTAATCTTACAAAAGGGTCAATCGTTGTATTTGAATCCACCGTGTACCCAGGAGTGACAGAAGAAATCTGCGTGCCAATCTTAGAAAAAGTATCAGGGCTCAAATGTGGTGTTGACTTTAAAATTGGATATTCTCCAGAACGTATCAATCCTGGGGATAAGGTGCACAGACTGGAGACGATTACCAAAATTGTATCTGGAATGGATGAAGAAACCCTGGACATCATTGCAAAGGTATATGAACTTGTCGTAGAAGCAGGTGTGTATCGTGCTGAGTCGATTAAAGTAGCAGAAGCGGCAAAAGTTATAGAGAATAGCCAGAGAGACATTAATATTGCGTTTATGAACGAACTTTCTATTATATTCAATAAAATGGGAATTGATACCAAGGCAGTTCTTGAGGCGGCGGGAACCAAGTGGAATTTCCTGAAATTTTCCCCTGGGCTCGTTGGCGGACATTGCATTGGTGTAGATCCTTATTACCTTACCTATAAGGCAGAACAATTAGGGTATCACAGCCAGATTATCCTCTCTGGAAGACGAATCAATGATGATATGGGAAAATACGTGGCAGAAAGTGTTGTAAAACACATGATCCAATCGAATCTGCCAGTCAAGAATGCAAGAGTTGCCATTCTCGGATTTACCTTCAAAGAAGATTGCCCTGATACCAGAAATACCAAGGTGATTGATATCTACAAGGAGCTTCAGGAATACGGCATCAATCCAGTTGTAACGGATGAAACAGCAGATGCGGAAGAAGCCCTGAAATTATATGGGGTGCAGTTTGTTCCGATGAGCGAGATTCGCAATATGGACGCTGTAATCGTGGCAGTGGCACACAAAGGGTTCCTAAAACTGAACAAGGAAGAAATCAGAGCTATGTATCAGCCATCCAATGAGAAGAAAGTATTTGCTGATATCAAAGGACTGTTCAACAGAAACGATTATACGGATGAAGAATTCGTGTATTGGAGATTGTAAACTTGGCTGAAACGAAGGAATGCAGCATTACGATAGCAGGGAGAGCGAAATAATGGGATATAAGAACTTGAAGTTTGAAAAAGACAGTGTGTTTCTGGTAACTGGCGGGGCTGGGTTTATTGGATCTAATCTTTGCGAAGCGATTACAGATATGGGCTATACTGTCAGATGTTTGGATGATCTGTCTACTGGAAAAAAAGAGCATATTGAGATGCTAAAAAACAGACCGAATTATAGCTTTATACAAGGAGATATCAAAGATTTTACTACTTGTATGAAAGCATGTGAAGGTGTTACCTATGTGTTGAATCAGGCTGCCTGGGGAAGTGTTCCTAGAAGCATTGAGATGCCACTTTTCTATGAAGACAATAATGTAAAAGGTACTTTGAACATGATGGAAGCTGCAAAGCAGTCGGGTGTACAAAAGTTCGTCTATGCATCCAGCTCTTCCGTATATGGAGATCACCCAACCCTTCCAAAGAAGGAAGGAGCAGAGGGAGAACTGCTTTCCCCTTATGCACTTACCAAACGAACCAACGAAGAATATGGAAAATTATATAAAAAATTATATGGTCTGGATACGTATGGCCTTCGCTACTTCAATGTATTTGGAAGAAGACAGGATCCGGATGGAATGTACGCAGCAGTAGTTCCTAAGTTTATTAAAATGCTATTACATGGGGAAGCACCTACCATCAATGGAGATGGAAGACAGTCTCGCGACTTTACCTATATTGATAATGTCATTGAAGCTAATCTCAAGGCATGCCTTGCGTCTTCGGATGCAGGTGGCGAAGCATTTAACATCGCATATGGTGGAAGAGAATACCTGATTGATATCTATTATTATTTATGTAAAGCACTAGGAGTAACGATAGAACCTATATTTGGACCTGATCGTGCGGGAGACATCAAGCATTCAAACGCAGATATTAGTAAGGCAAGGGCAATGATTGATTATGACCCGGATTACGATTTTGAATCAGGAATCAAACTGGCAATCGATTGGTATAAAGAAAACCTTAAGTAAAGCCTGTATAGAAATAGGATTACAGTAACGATATAAGAGAAAGATGGATACGGGATATGGATATAGCTATCAGAATGGATGATATTACCCCAGATATGGATTGGGAAAGTTTCCTGAGCATGAAAGAGATTCTTGATACTGCGGGCATCAAGCCACTAATTGGAATAGTGCCTGACAATAAAGACAAGATGCTTAAATGCGGGGAAATGCATACGGACTTCTGGCAGCAAATCAGACAATTGCAACAACAGGGATGGTCAATCGCCATGCATGGGTACCAACATCTTTATGAAACGAGGCAGGGTGGACTTTTTCCATTGAATCATTTTTCAGAGTTTGCAGGATTATCCTATGAAATCCAATATGAAAAATTGAAGAAGGGAAAAGAAATTCTTGAAAAAAATGGAATTGGGACCAATCTATTTATGGCACCTGGTCATTCTTATGACAAGAATACTCTTCGTGCGTTAGTCGAGCTTGGATTCACCTATGTTACAGATGGGTTTGGGTATCAGCCCTATCATTATAAGGGGATTACCTTTCTGCCCATTGCCTACCATAGTAGAAAAAGCATTCGAAAAAAAGGTGAGAAAATAACCACACTTGTGTACCATATGAATGGAAGTACACCAGAACAGATACAGGAAATCAGGAGATTATTTGCAGAAGAAGATCTGAAGTTTATCTCGTATTCGAATCTTCTACAGAAGCCACCAGTGCATCCAGGCTGTTGTATGCGTCTATTGGAATATGGAGGAGCAACTGCAAAACATTACCTGGTCGTAGCCAGAAGCTGGATTAAAAAGCTGACTAGGAATAACAAGTAATCTCTTAACAAATAAGGAGTCTGGCATGTCAGAACCGATGCGAATATTGCATGTTCTTGGAGGATTAGGACTTGGTGGGGCAGAGAGCCGCATCATGGATCTCTATCGCAAGATTGAAAAAGATAGTATTCAGTTTGATTTTTTAATTCATACGCAAGAAAAGGGTTGTTTCGAAGATGAAATTAAGGAGCTTGGTGGCAGGGTCTATCGTGTTTCAAGATTTAGGGGATATAATCTATTCTCTTATTGCCAGGAAGTCCAGAATTTTTTTGCATCTCATAAGGAATTTTATGCTGTACATGGACATATGACCAGTACAGCCTCTTTGTATTTACCCATAGCTAAGAAGGCAGGGGTTTTACACACGATTGCCCATGCAAGAAGCGCAGGAACAGATCCGGGGATCAAAGGACTGGTGACCAGATATCTCAGGAAGCGCCTTCCTTATAAAGCAGACACCTGCTTTGCCTGTTCTACAGAGGCAGCCTTTTCTGTTTTTGGAAAGCAAAGCGTTGAAGCAGGTGTAGTTAGGATCCTACCAAATGCGATTGTGACTTCTGACTTTCACTACCAAAAGGAAGAACGGGAGCAGTTACGAGAGAAGTTGGGGTTGACGAATCGTTTCGTAATTGGACATGTAGGAAGATTTCACTATGCAAAAAACCATGAATTCCTGCTTCGCGTGTTTCAAGAAATTGCAGAAGAGAGATCTGATGCAACACTACTTCTCCTTGGTGAGGGACCTTTAATGGAGGAGGTCAGACAACAGGCTAAAAGGCTGAACCTACTTGACCGAGTCCTCTTTGCTGGGAATCGAAGTAATGTTGCTGCGTATTATATGGCCATGGATTATCTGATCTTTCCTTCCAGATTCGAGGGGCTTCCTGGCACTGTTGTAGAGGCTCAAGCAACAGGACTCCATTGTCTGATGTCTACAAATGTGACGGAAGAAGTGATGGTCACAGAATGTGTTAAACGTATGAGTCTGGAAGAAAGCGTTGTTAGTTGGGCAAAGGAAGTATTACAAGATACAGATTATGAGAGAAAAGACTATGCGGAAGTGGTGAAAAATGCCGGATTCGATGCAGTACAACAGGCAGAATGGTTGAAAGATTATTATCTGCATTTTAAGCCAAAGCTTCTATTGATGGTACCTATGCTTCATCAGGGAGGATTCGAAAAAATCTGTGTTAGAACAGCAAGACTGCTCAAAAATCAGTTTGAGGTCAGTATTGTAATGTTTAGCGGGGAAGAGATTGCTTATGATATCACAGGACTCCATGTTATTGATCTTATGCTTGGCAGTAAGCCAGGAGTTGTGGGGAAGCTAATCAATGTCATTCGGAGAGTGCATAAGGTAAGACGAATCAAAAAATTATTTGCGAATCAATATACCTATAGCTTCGGTATCACAGCAAATCTAGTCAATGTGCTGAGCAAATGCCAAGACCAGGTGTGGGTTGGAATCAGGGGATTTACAGACCTTTATTCTAAGTCATTACCTTTGTTTTGTATGCATTCGGATCTGGTAATCTGTTGTTCGAAAACAATTGAAGAAATTATCCAGGCACGTTTTCAAGAATGTAAGAGTGTGACAATCTATAATCCCTATGACATTGCTCAGATAGAAGCCCTTTCCAAAGAAGCACTTTCAAAAGAGATGGCATACAAGTTGGGTTCGAAGGGAGTTTCGTCCAATTCAATTATTCTCTCGATGGGAAGAGAGGATGAAGTAAAAGGATTCTGGCATCTGATTAAAAGCTTTTATCTGGTACAACAAGAAAAACCTGATTCTTGTCTGGTCATTGTAGGAGAAGGAAATTATCTTCCTTACAAGAAACTTGTCTGTGACCTTGGAATAGAGGAAAAAGTTCACTTCACAGGGGTATTAAAAAATCCCTTTCCATGCCTTGCCAGAGCAAGCATCTATGTGCTGACTTCTCTGAACGAAGGATTTCCCAATGCATTGGTAGAAGCAATGGCGATGGGAGTTCCAGTGATTGCAACGAATTGCCTGAGTGGTCCCGCAGAGATATTAGGAGAAGAGCCCAAACAATACTCGAAACAGGATGAGATATATTATGCGGAATATGGTATCTTAGTTCCTATTTTAGGGGAAAAGCCAAATTTTGATGCAAACCTTATTGAACGAGAAGAACGTATTCTGGCAGATCAGATGTTAATGTTGTTAACAGAACAGAAACTGCATCAGAAGTATTCTGAATGGGGTAAGAAAAGAGCAGGACAATTCTCAGATGAAGCATATGTAAATAGTTTTAACAAACAATGATATGAGACAGTCTGAAATTCATCCAAAACAGATGGTAGAACTGGTGTTTAGTCATCTATGTGAGCAGATTGTAAAGTTTACATTCGCATGCTATACTATCTTAAAACTTTTTAACAGACAAGAGGTATTCAATTGAGAACCCAGATTTTATTAAAAAACGCAATTCTTATGACGATAATGTGCTTGGCTATAATTACTATATTATTAGTTTGGCCAGGGAAAACATGGAAAGAGACCTATCAAACGAATCTATTCCAAGAACCATATATGCTTACAGAAGAAGTTACACTTGAAAAAAATGTGATGCAAGAATTTCTGCCCGAATATGAGCATCTAAATGAAATTAATATTTTTTTAACCAAGCAGAAAATTGTAGATGGAGCATTTCAATTTAGATTGTATGATAAAGATCTAAATTTATTGTGGGAAGTAGAGCGTAGATTTAGTGATTTTATAGATCAAAAGAGTGGAAATGATATTTTTACCTATCAATTTTTTATTGACATGCAACTATATCAAGGACAACCCTACTATTACACGGTTAATTATGTTGACTCGGCCTTTCGCGTATTATATATAGACAAGGATACTGAGGTTCTACAGGGGAACGGAACACTGTATTATGATTTGCAAGAAATTCCTGATTCATCAATGATTTCCAATTATAGTTACACAAAAGATCTTGATAGTAAAGATGTGATTTTAATCGATTTTATTATTTTCAGTATTGGGATACTGATGTATGCCTTTTTGATGGTTTTATTAAGGAATAGATTCAGGAACAAGAGAGTGTATCTAGACGACTATATTGGAAGTGTTTTGAAGGTATTCTCATGTTTACTTCTGATTATTTCATCCTATTTTATTCTATACAAAAGAATGTTTGGGGGGGAACTATTAGATCTTATCGTATATGAAACTGGTGTTTTTGTATTATGTCTTTATTTGTTTTTCTTATCATTAAGTATCAGAATTAATTCAATTAAATCAATTAGAAGTTTTGTTAAAAGAAACATAGCGAATTATCTTCAAATCATCTCTTTTTCAATGTGTATCCTGGCTTGTATTGAATTCGTAAATGCAGGATCAAACTATGCGCAGGGGATTGCTACCAGAAAGCTGGCAATCTATTTCGCATTTGCGATTTTATTTAAGTTTTCTGTGTGGAGAAGAAAACTCACCTATGTATTTGCCAGCCTTTATAGCATGGCGGGCATGATAGGGCTGTTTTTTCTGATGAAGCAGTTTGAAACTGGAACGGAATTATATGAAACAAAGCTAAGAACTTATATCATGCTACTTGCATGGATATTTGTAATCGTACTTTCAGCGTATGAACTATTGAATAAGAAAATGCAAAGATCAATATCTGCATGGATTATTCTGGGATTGTTTTTCTCCTGTTTAATGATATTTAGGAATTCTTACAGTTGGGTATATATGATAGTTTTACCGTTTGGATTTTTTTATATTCATCCGGACAATCAGGAAGAAAATATTTCATATCTTAAAAATATTTCAAATAGTGTAATCCTGTCATTTTCTTGGATTACAGTACAAGCTCTGTTACATAGACCGTTTCACTATTACTTGTATGTTCGCTACCCAGGAATGTTCACTACAGTGACGGTAACCTCTGTGTATCTTGCGATGGTATTTGCAATCTGTTTCGCAAAAGTATTTTCGGGAATTGCAAATAAGAAGAAAATAATAGAGTTTTTCCCGAATATAGTAATGGTGGGAATTGTGTCGGGGTTCCAGGTTATGACTTTATCCAGAACAGGTTTATTGACCTGTTTTATTGTGGGAGTTATTAGTATATTTATTTTTATGATAACGAATAAGAAAATATCCTTGTCAAAAGTGACCACCACATTAATGATAACAGTATTGATTATGATATCTTCAATCCCAATTGTCTATACGATAACAAGGGTAGTCCCAGCGATAAACAATGATCCTATTGTATATGAGGGGGAACAGTTCGTAGAGTCTATTATTAAAGGCGAAAAACTGGACTCGAAAAGATATATAACAGTTGAACGCTTTCTTGGCCTTACAACTGAGAGGATTTTTGGGAAACAAGATTTGTCTGCGGTGACAGAGTCGGGTAAAACCATTGAAGAAGTTCTAGAAAATACAGATAATCCAGGGGAAACAAGTCTGGAAGAAGAGGGAGTTGTTGTAGGAGAGAAGGGGATTACCTATATTGATTCATACGGAGATGAGTATACAATTGAAACGATGGAGTATTCAAATGGCAGATTGGATATTTTTAAGAATTATCTAAACAATCTAAATCTGGAAGGACATGATGCTGTTGGATTGACCTTGCCAGACGGAACAACAATTATGCACGCACATAATTCATTTATACAAATGGCATATGATTGTGGCATTATAACAGGATTGATATTCATTGGGCTATATATTTACTTTGGAGTGAGAACAATCATTTTTTACTATCATACGAAAAAGATCGATTTCATTTCAATTATGCCAATGATGATTTTTGCTACATTCGGAATTTCCAGTATGGTTGAATATGTCTTTAGACCAACAATCCCCCTCGGTTTTCTTTTTTTACTCGTTATAAAACCGTTAACAATAAAGTTGCCGATGTATGATAGGAAAAATCTGAAAAGAAAATTAAATCATAATTTGTAACATAGAAGAGGTATTAAAATGTGTGGAATTTGCGGATTTATAACTAAAAATACAATTACAGTAGAGCAACTCAAAAAGATGAATGACACTATGTATCATAGAGGACCGAATGATAGCGGAGAAGAGATCTATCCGATTGGTAAAAATTACCTTCTTGGGCTTGCACAAAGAAGACTTTCCATCCTGGATTTGTCCGCGCTTGGACATCAGCCGATGCACTCTATAAATGGCAGAATCAGTGTGGTGTTTAATGGTGAAATCTATAATTTTAACGAATTGAAGGAAGAATTAGGAGATTACCCTTTTTGTTCTGAATGTGATACGGAAGTTATCATTGCAGCCTATTTGAAATGGGGTATCAAGTGTATTGATAAGTTCAATGGTATGTTTGCTATAGCACTTTATGATAGAGAGAAGGAGGCATTATATCTTGTCAGAGATAGGATTGGAAAAAAGCCACTTTACTATTGGATAGAGAATGAGAACATTGTTTTTGCATCTGAATTAAAACCGATTATGTCTTGTCCGGGATTTGAAAAAAAGATAAGAACTGATATAATGAAACAATTCATGCATCAGCAATATATACAGGCACCAAACTCGATCTACGAAAATGTTTTTAAACTTGAACCCGGCGAAATCCTGGAATTTGACAAGGGAAATATTAATAAGTGGAAGTACTGGGATGTCACTGAAACCTATAATAAAATGCAGAAGGAGCCGGTTACTGATTATTGTGAAGCCAAGGAAGAGTTAAAAAAGCGTTTGAAAAAGGCTGTAAAGCAAAGAATGATTGCAGATGTCCCACTTGGCACTTTTCTAAGTGGAGGATATGATTCCTCTCTCATCACAGCAATTGCACAGGAATTATCTGAATCTCCAATTAAGACGTTTTCGATAGGATTTTATGATTCAAAATATAATGAGGCTGCTTATGCTAAGGAAGTGGCAAACTACATTGGAACCAATCATACAGAACTATATATTTCGGAAAAGGAAATGGCAGAGCTTGTGCAAAGCATTCCGACCTATTTTGACGAACCATTTGCGGACAGTTCGCAGATACCAACAATGCTTGTCTCAAAACTGGCAAGAGAACAAGTGACTGTAGCACTTTCGGGTGATGGAGGGGATGAGTTCTTCTGCGGATACAATATATATCAGATATTGAGAGCAGCTCAGATGCTTGACATTCCGGGTGCGCTTGTCTATAAACTGTGCCAGCTACCGCCACTTAAGCAATTAAGAATTCTGGAACGTTTGCCATTTAAGATTCAAGGAATTGCAGAAAACAGAGACGCGGCAACGAAGACACAGATTGGTGGGGGAAATTATATTCGTGAAATTGAGAGAATGCTACCTGACGCAGGTGGATCATGCAAATTCTCTTTGGAAGAAAAATATAATGAAAAGAACTGGCAGATCAGAAGAATGTTATTGGATATGGATACTTATCTACCAGGAGATATTTTGTGCAAAGTTGACCGAGCTGCAATGAAATACTCCCTGGAAGCGAGGTGTCCAATTTTAGATGTTTCTGTCATGGAATATTCTTATAGAATTCCTCATCAATTTAAATATTTTAAAGGTGATAAAAAGCATATATTAAAAGACATTGCGTATGACTATATACCCAAAGAGATGCTTGAAAGACCAAAAGTTGGATTTTCCGTTCCTCTGGATTCGTGGCTTAGAGGGCCACTGAAAGAACAACTGATAGATATGACGTCAAAAGATTACTTGAAAAACCAAGGGATCTTTGAACCGGATTATACGAATCAGTTCTCAAAGTGGTACTTAGAACATGGCGATAAAGGAGCCAGGACAGGTGAAAATTTCTCCAAAATCATGTGGTCATTTTATGTATTTCAAAAATGGTATCAGCGATTTCAAAACTAAATTGCATGCACGAAGGAGAGGGTATTGTGGAGCATACTAGAAGAATACTAATTTTGACGGATTATAAAAAAATATTATCAAGTAAATTTATGGGAACAGTAAATGATAGGTATGACACTGGATTTGACCTTGTAAAAATTGCAAACTATTTTACAGAGTATTCTTATCAACCAGAGATTATGGAATTCTCACAACTTGATATGAGTAAGAATTATCAAGGATATTATGTGATTTATGCTTCTTCTGAAGAGAAGGGCTTGTTCTACAAAGAGTATATAATGGATATTCTATTAAGACTTTCTGACGATGGAGCAATTTTAATCCCGAAGCTTTCTTTTTTTAGAGCACATCACAACAAAGTATTTGCAGAGATAATGAGAGCGTCGTTTTCCAGGGAAAAGCTAAGGGAGCCTGCATCAATCACCTTGGGTCATTATGATGAATACCAAGGCGTGAAGCACAAAATCTCTTTCCCTTGTATCGTTAAGACTTCAAGTGGTTCTGGAAGTAAAGGGGTACGCATGGCTTTGTCAGAAGTTGAATTGGAACAGCATCTCAAAGAAATGATGAGACATACATATAGAAATCAGGAATATACCTGGATCAGAGAATCAGGAAACAAGTTTCCAGGATATCAAATCAAAAAAATAGGTAAGAAATTAAAAGGGGAAAAGCGTTGTGCAATTCAGGATGAACCATATAGAACTAATAAAGTTGTAATACAAAAGTTCATTCCGGGGCTGTCAGGGGATTATAAAGTATTATTTTTCTATGGAAAATATTATGTCTTAAAAAGAGAAAATAGAGACAATGACTTTCGTGCAAGTGGTAGTGGTAAGTTTGAGTATCCAGAAGAGCTTGAGAAAATCTATCCAATACTAGAGTTTGCACGTATGGTTGCCTTAGAAATCAAACAACCTCTCATCTCAATGGATATAGCGCAGAATCAAGAAGGAGAATATCTTATTGAATTTCAGTGTCTCTTTTTTGGAACTTATACCATTCAGTATTCGGAGTGGTATTTTGAGCATTCTAATCATGAATGGAAAAAAGTGATCGAGAAATCTGAGGTAGAAAAGGAATACTGCCGTGCAATCGCGCAGTATATTGGAGATAGTAGATGAAAACAATTATGTTTTATGTTTCTTCGCTAGCCAAGGGAGGCGCAGAGAGAGTCTTACTTATTGTGGCGGGGTATTTGACCAGGTATTATAAGGTTATTGTGTTGACGGATTCAATTGCAGAAATAGAATATGAACTTCCAAAGCAGGTTGAAAGAATTGTAGTTCCTCCTATAAAAAAGAATAGATTCGGCAGGGCAATAGGAGCATTGGCGCGATTAGCCAATATTCGCAGAGAGTGTAAAAGACAGTCTCCGGATGTGGTTATTGTTTTTATGGAGAAAGCGATTCCAAGGATGGTGCTTGCACTTCTTCTAACCAATATCCCTGTCATTGGGGCGATCAGAGGGAATCCTGGGGTCATTTTTGCCAGCAAAGGCAAAAGAACTTACGCTAACATTACATATCGATTATTGAACAAGGTAGTATTGCAGACATCTCAACAAAAAGAGATTTTTGGAACCTGGATTGATAAAAAATCACTTATAATTCCCAATCCAATCAATGAAGAATTCTGTGTAGAACCCTATTATGGATTGCGAGAAAATAGAATCGTATCAGTAGGTGGACTTGCCAGAAGAAAAAATCAGGCAGTCATGATAGAGGCATTTTCAAAGATTGCAGACAAGTATCCAGAAATGACGCTTACAATATATGGGGAGGGTGATTTGCGAGAAAGTCTGGAAAGTCAGATTCGTTCGTTAAATCTTGTAAACAGAATTCACCTGCCCGGTACGGTAGGTAACGTAAAAGAAGAAATTAGAAAATCAAAAATATTTATAATGACTTCAGTAGACGAAGGGATTCCCAATGCACTTATGGAAGCGATGGCACTTGGCCTCCCTGTGATTGCAACGGATTGCCCGTGTGGTGGACCAGCATATCTGATTGAAAATGAAGTGAATGGATTGCTGATGCCAATGAACAATGTGACTGCTGCAGCTGATGCAATCACTCAATTACTGGATCATGAAGATGAGGCAGAGAAAATGGGTCAAAATGCCAGACTGGTATCAGGAAGGTTTGCATGCGATAAGGTATGTGAACAATGGAGAAAGTGTGTTGATGAAATCAAATAAAATAGCTTTCTATATGAGTAGCCTTGCAAAAGGTGGGGCACAGAGAGTCATTATTAATCTTGCAGAACACCTGATAAAACAAGAGATAGAAGTTATAATAGTTACAACCAAGGTTGAAAGAGAAGAATACCCGCTTCCAACTGGTGTAAAGAGAATCCTATCGGACATACCAGAGCAGGAAGGCACCAACAGATTTATAAATTTTTATAAACGTGTTCAGAAACTTAGACAAATCTGGAAACAGGAAGAACCATCCCTTATTATTTCTTTTGTGGGCAAAAATAACTTCATGTCTATTCTGTCCTCCTTATTAACGCCTAGTCGTACGATTGCTTCTGTGCGAGGAGAACCAAATGCAGAGTATAACAGCCTGGTAATGAAAATTCTTGCGAAATCATTCATGGGTCTGGCAGATGGGTTAATCCTTCAGACGAGGCAGGCGCAAGCGTTTTTTCCTAAATGGATTCAAAGAAAGTCAATCATCCTTCCGAATCCATTGAATCAGGAATTCGTTAATACAACAGTTCACAGGAGTCCAGAGATTAAGACAATAATAAGTGTAGGAAGGGTCGATGCGAATAAGAACCATAGGTTATTGCTGGATGCATTTATTAGAATCGCGAATAGATATCCGGAATTAAAATTGATTATTTATGGTGAGGGTGAGTTGAGAGAATCTCTAAAAAAATTTGCAGCCGAGAGTGCTTATGGAACAAGAATATTTCTCCCTGGATTATCTAATGATATCCTAGCTGATTTACAAAAGGCTGATTTATTTGTGTTACCTTCCAACACGGAGGGTATGCCTAATGCACTTATGGAGGCAATGGCGTTAGGGCTTCCGGTAATCTCAACAGATTGTCCGTGTGGTGGACCAGCAGAATTGATAAAAAATCATAAGAATGGTATACTTGTTCCTGTTGGAGATGTCAAGGCAATGGAGGAAGCAATGATTGAACTTGTTGAAGACAATAGCCTTGCAGAGCGTATTGCCAATCATGCATTCAGGATTAGAACAACACATTCACCAGATATTGTTAACCGTCAGTGGATTGAATACATACAAAGGTATATAAAGTAGATAGGAGTCAAAATGTGCGGAATAGCAGGATTATGTAATTGGAAGGCAGATGCCGAGAAAAATATATTGAAAATGAATGCTAGAATGCATCACAGAGGGCCAGATGCGGGTGGCATATGGATTGACAAAGAATCGGGAGTTGCATTTGGACATCGCAGATTATCTATCGTAGATTTGACAGAAGCCGGTGCACAACCAATGCATTCAAAAAGTAGCAGATTTGTTATGGCTTTTAATGGAGAAATCTATAATTACAAAGAAATTGCAGATAGGTTGACAAGAGAAAAGAAAGTCACTGCATTTAGGGGAAGTTCAGATACTGAGGTCTTATTAGAGTCTTTTGAGAATTACGGCATAGAGAACACGTTGGAACAGTGTAAGGGTATGTTTGCAATCGCGTTATACGACAAGAAAGAGAAAATACTATATCTTATGAGAGATCGAGTTGGGGAAAAACCATTATACTATGGTTTTGTCAACAACTCTTTTGTATTTGCATCTGATTTAGGGAGTATTGCTTCATTAGATGGATTTCAAAATGAAATAGACAGAAAAGTTCTTGGCATTTACTTTATTCACGGATATATTCCTGCACCCTATTCAATCTATGAGTCGATCTATAAGCTTGAGCCAGGCTGTGTATTAAAAATTGGGCAACCATTTTCTGAATACCATATTTCTCCATACTGGTCAATTCGCGAAATTGCAAAAAAAGGGGAAGCAAATCGTTTTGAAGGATCTGAAAAAGAAGCGGCAAACGAGCTCGAAAGGCTATTAAAAGAAGCGATAAAAGGACAAATGGTTGCTGACGTGCCAGTCGGAGCATTTCTATCATCTGGAATTGATAGCACGACAATTGTAGCTTTAATGCAGTCTTTAAGCGACCGTAAGGTGAGAAGCTTCACAATAGGCGTGGAGGATTCCAAATATAACGAAGCAACCATTGCAAAAGAAATCGCACAACATTTGGGAACAGACCATACTGAGTTGTATATTACAGAGGAGGATGCTAAAAAAGTGATTCCGAATCTTGCATATCAGTATGGGGAGCCATTTGCCGACTCATCACAGATTCCAACCTATTTGGTCAGTAAAATGACTCGAGAGCATGTAACGGTATCTTTGAGTGGGGATGCTGGGGACGAGTTGTTCTGTGGGTATGGAACTTACAGATCAGTTGAAAGAATCTGGAATAAAATGAATGCGATTCCATATGGAATCAGATCTCTTAGTAGTAAACTTTTGCTAAATGGACCTTTAAATCTGAATCAGATGCATAGAACAAAAGCGATGCTACTTGGAGCAAGAAATCCTGCTCACCTGTACGAACTTTCAAATGAAGAAGACCCCATTTGCAAAAAAATTGCATTAGAAGGACAAGTCTATCCCTACAAACACAATGAATATGCAAATGACCTTTTAAAAGATACAAAATCAAATATTATGCTGATGGATATGCAGATGTATCATCCAGATGATATTCTTGTAAAAGTTGACAGAGCAGGGATGGCGGTTTCATTAGAAAGCAGAATTCCGATGTTAGACAAGGATGTAGTGGAATTTTCGTGGAAAATCCCAATAGAATATAAGTATCAGGACGGTATTACAAAAAAGGTGCTTCGGGATATTGTATATCAGTATGTGCCGAAAGAACTTCTGGAGCGTCCAAAGAGGGGATTCAGTATTCCAATCTCCAAGTGGTTGAGGGAGCCAGAACTAAGAAAATGGGCAGAAACATTAATTGATAAAAAGACACTCATAAGTCAGGGGTTTCTGGATGCAGAGGTGGTATGGAGCCTATGGGATGATTATATGGAACATGGTGTATGGCGCGTACAAATATGGTTTATATTAATGTTTCAGGAATGGATTTGCACCAGAGAACTATAAAAAAGGTGCTAATCAAAGAACGCGGAGGCAGTTATGATCATTATCCGAGTAAAGGGTGGGCTGGGAAACCAGCTTTATCAATATGCGATGTACCTGGTTTTCAAAGAGATGGGAAGAGAGGTAAGGCTTGATATAACAGACTATCTACCAGATGCAAGAGAGCCAGAAAAAAGAGAATATGAGCTTTTGTTATTTCATCTGGAGCCGCCAGTGTTGGCCTCGAAGCATGAGAGGAGCCAATTCGTTGATGACAGTATAAAAATAACGGCCAGAATCAGAAGAAAGCTATTTGGTAGCAGCTCTGTCATTCTGAAAGAGACGAAAGATTATATGCCGGAAATTTTTATGAAAGACAACATATACCTGGATGGCTTTTGGAATTGCGATAAATATTATCAGGATGTTTTAGAGAAGCTGCAAGAGACAATACTCTTTCCAGAAGAGATTGCACCTAGTAAGACGAAGGAAATACTTGAAAAAATTTCTACTCAAAATGCAGTCAGTATTCATATAAGGCGTGGAGATTATGTGGAAAAAGATTCGTTTTATGGTAATATATGTACAGACGAATATTATGATAGTGCTATGAAGTTTATCCAGGAAAAAACAGAAAATCCTTACTTCTATATTTTCTCGGACGAACCAGAATATGTGAAAAAGAAATATTCGATGGGCAATTGTATGATAGTTGACTGGAATAAAAATCAAAACAGCTTGTTTGATATGTTAATTATGAGCAAATGTAAACATAATATTTGTGCAAACAGTACTTTTAGTATGTGGGGAGCAAGATTGAATCAGAATCAGGGAAAACAATGCATAAGACCTTTGAAACACGACAATTCCCAGAAATTCAGTCTTGAATATATGCATGACACTTGGAAGAACTGGATCTTAATTGACGAGTTCGGAACACTTGTTTAAAGAGGAATAACACATGGAGTCAGTTCTAATATCAATTATAGTACCTGTTTATAATGTCGAGAAATACATAGATCAATGTGTTCAGTCAATACAAAATCAAACCTATAATAATTTGGAAATTATTCTTATAGATGATGGATCAACAGATCAATCAGGTGTAATCTGTGATTATTATGCGAATCAAGACGAAAGAATTCATGTAATTCATCAGAAAAATGGTGGGTTATCTGATGCCAGAAATACAGGACTTGGGATTGCATGCGGAGATTTTATAGGATTTGTTGATAGCGATGACTGGATTGAACCACAGATGTATGAGGAAATGCTGAAAAAAGCCTTAGAGGTGAATGCGGAGATCGTTCAATGCAGATATAAATCTGTATTCGAAGACAGAACAATTGATAAATCCGGAAATGATGTAGTTATACTTTCAAGAGAAGAATTACTGAACATCTATATATGTGAACATAGTCAGTATGTAATACAGAACTCCGTTTGGTGTAAGTTGTTTAAAAAAGGGATTATTGGAACACTTTTATTCCCTAAGGGACGAAATTCAGAAGACATCATGTTTACAACAAAAGTTTTTTGTAAAATTGAGAAATGTGTCTATATTGACCGGGCGTACTATAATTATCGAATCAATAGAGAAGGCAGTATCATGAACGAGAAAAATGGAAGCAGAATGATTCGAGATGAGATTCCATTTTTGAAAGAACAGATTGATTATTTAAGACAATGTGGATATAGTGAGCTTGCAGAACAGGCAGAATATTCATTTTACAGAAGAATGCTATACTATTATATTGATATGAAAATGAACAGACGCAACCATACCTATGCGGATCAGATTATTGCGATGCTGCGAAGTGAGAAGGATTACATAGAGAAGATTTATAGAAAACCATGTGTAAAAAAGGGAGATAGATATAGAATTAAATTATTCTTAAAAACCCCGCATTTATATGAGAAAATTGATTCTATGTATAAGAACCTGGTTGTACCAATAAAACGAAGTATGAGGAGAAATCATGTACTTTAATTCATACATTTTCATTCTGGCTTTTTTACCGGTTTTTGTTGTGGGGTACCATTTTTTAAATAATAAGGCACTTTTTAAATTGAGTTTGGTATGGATATGCGTTATGTCATTTTTGTTTTATGGGTACGCAAATATCAATTTTTTATTATTGCTATTATGTAGCTGTGCCTTCAACTTTGGGTTAGTGAATCTAATGCAGAGGTTTGAAGCAAATGTTATACGCAAAACGATAACGGGTATATTGATTTTATTTAATCTGGGTATCCTGTTTTGGTTTAAGTACTATAACTTTACAGTATTTAATGTGAATCAATTATTTGGTAAAAACCATAGACTTTTGGAAGTTGTTTTGCCGATTGGGATTAGCTTCATTACATTCCAACAGATTTCTTACGTGATTGATTGCTATAGAGATAACAAAAGAAAGATTTCATTACTTGACTATCTCGTCTACATTTCTTTTTTTCCAAAGCTTAGTTCGGGACCAATCACGCTTGGAGATGATCTGTTTCCTCAATTAGAAGATGTGAAAAATAAGAAAGTTAATTATAATAACCTTTTAATTGGTATTTATTTATTTGCCATGGGACTCGGTAAAAAGGTACTGCTTGCAGATACAATCGCAAAAATAGTGAATGCAGGATTTGACTCCTATCATGAACTGGGGTTTATGAATACTGCGCTCATCCTTGTGTTATATTCGTTGCAAATATATTTTGATTTCAGTGGGTATTCAGATATGGCATTGGGAATTGCAAAGATGCTAAATATTAATTTGCCTGTCAATTTTTTATCTCCTTACAAAGCAACATCCATTAAGGAGTTTTGGAATAGATGGCATATTACTTTGTCGAAATTTTTTGCAAAATATATCTATATTCCATTGGGTGGAAGCAAAAAGGGCGATTTGAAGAAATATAGCAACACAATGATTGTATTTTTGATAAGTGGCATCTGGCATGGCGCAAATTGGACCTTTGTAGTGTGGGGTGCATTAAATGGTATCCTGGTAGTAATTGATAATATAATGCTTAAGTATAAGATACGAATTCATGATAAATTATCTGTAGTAAGAACCTTTATTGTGACCACTCTGCTGTGGGGTTTGTTTAGAAGCGATTCCTTAACGCAGTATCTCGATATTTTGAAGAACTTTTTAAAATTTAAATTTGAGCCGATCAACATCAAATTTATAGAGATATTTAATGAGTTGGTAGAAGTTAGAATTTTGGCTCGCTTTGGATTGCAAAAAGTCATAGATTTTGCACCAATGATACCGTTTCTTCTATTTTTTATTCTATGTCTATGTATGGTATTTGGAACAAAGAACCTTTATGAAACAGTGGAGCATTTCGAAATGAATCATAAACGATTTGCGATGACGACGATTGTACTATTAATGTGCATCGTATCATTAGCTGACATAAGTCAATTTTTATATTTTAGTTTTTAGGGATACGTATGAATGAAAAAAATGCAAAAAAATGGGTCTTTAGAATAATTGGCACACAAGCCCTGTTGTTGACGATATGGATTCTAACAGTATTGATTGTTGACCCCTATTTTCATTATCACAAACCAATAGAGGGGATTTCT
The DNA here is from genome assembly GCA_947631985.1 of uncultured Lachnospiraceae bacterium. Taxonomy (GTDB): domain Bacteria; phylum Bacillota; class Clostridia; order Lachnospirales; family Lachnospiraceae; genus SZUA-378. Next base: position 23,700 of record CANRNK010000019.1, read on the forward strand.
TATAGATTGTATCATGAGAGATATATCAATAATGGGATTATTAAAAATTTTGATTATAATGCCATTATAACGGGCACCTCCATGAACCAGAATTTCAAGACAAGTGAATTTGATGCTCTGTTTCATACAAATTCTATCAAGATAACATTTGCAGGAGGTGGATTCCAGGAGATAAGCAATAACCTGGACAAGGCATTAGGAACGAATGAGGTTGCAAGGGTTTTATGGGGGATTGATTATAACGGATTAATCAGAGAATATGATTGGGAGCAGTATGAAGGCTTTCCAGAATACTTGTATGATGATAATGTGTTTAATGATGTGTCCTATTTGCTAAATAAATCAATTATGTATCATGGTTGTTTTAACAATCTATATCAGACAGTATTCAAAGTTCCAAGCACAACATTTGATGAGTATTCATCATGGTCAAGTGATACGGGACTTGACATGGTCATGAAACAATACCAAAGACTTGATGAAACGCAGGAAATGGAGGAGAATCTGACTCCCGAAGAAAAGGAAATTGTTGAGAATACAATTTCCAATAACATTATTAAAATTGTAAAAAAATATCCGGACACAGAATTTGACCTGTTTTATTCGCCATACAGTATAGCCTATTGGGATGAAGAGTTTCGGACAGGCCATTTAATGAAACAATTAGAAGCGGAACAAATAGCAACAGAAATGCTGTTGGAATATGAAAATGTCAATTTATATTGTTTTTCTGAAAACCTGGAGGTCATATCTAATCTAGAAAACTATAGAGATAAAGAACATTACAAATCTGAAATTAACTCCTTGATTCTCAAGTGGATTTCAGAGGAAAGATATAAAATGACACTTCAAAATTACAAAAATCATATTAGGAAAAAAAGTGAGTTATTCGGTAATTATGATTATAACAAGATTTTCGAAAAATAAATAGAATAGATAAGAAGGGCAGAAAATGATAAGTACAATAAAAAAACTATTATTCATGTTAACAAAGAGACAAAAAGCAGGGATGGCTATTTTGGGAGTGCTGATTTTAATAGGAGGAATCTTGGAAACAGTTGGTGTTTCTATGATTTTACCACTTGTTTCAGCCATTTTAGATCCAGAATCATTAATGAATAATGAGTATGTTATCCTATTCTGTGATTACTTTGGAATAGAGAGTGCAGAGAATTTAATACTTGTCATGCTTGTTTCGATTATCATCGTGTTTATCCTTAAGAATGCATATCTTTTATTTCTTACGTATGTTCAATCTCGTTTTATCAATAGGAATCAGGCAAGAACAGTGGGTTATATGCTGGAAGAATATCTGAACAGACCTTATGAATTTTATTTAAATGCAGATATTCCAACAATATTTAGAACCGTTGACAGTGATGTGCCTAAAATATTCATGATGCTAATGGTATTAACGCAACTAGCTACAGAACTAATTGTATCGGTTTTCTTATGTATCCTCTTGCTTGCAGTTGACTTTACAATGACCATTATGCTTGCCATTATTTTGTTTGGAATGACATTGCTAATCATCAAAGTGATGAAACCAAAGCTGAATCAGATTGGAACGCAATCGCAGGAAATCCAAAGTCGTGTTGGAAAATGGAGACTCCAATCGATCTATGGAATCAAGGATGTTAAAGTCCTGAATAAGGAAAACTATTTTGCTTCAAATTTTCAAAAACATTCCTTAAAAGGGGCAATGCTTACAAGCAGATATAATGTTATGAATAATATGCCGAGACTACTGATTGAAACCATGAGTATCAGCGGGATATTACTGTATCTGGCAATATGTATTGTAGGCGGGGCCGACATTTCAAAACTGATTCCCCAAATTTCAGCATTTGCGGTGGCAGCGGTTAGATTAATGCCAAGTGTCAATAGAATTAATACGCATATGACAAATGTTGCATTTTTACAGCCCGCGATTGACTATGTATATGATAATGTAGACTTTAGCAATTATAAAAAGTATGGAATGTATCAGAAGGAAATAAGCACGAATAGCCAAAAGCTTGTAGTTGAAAATACGATAAGGCTATGCGATATTACCTATTCCTACCCCAACACTTCAAAGAAAATACTAGATCAGGCAAACATGGTAATTCCAATTGGGAGCTCTGTGGGTGTCATGGGACCATCTGGTGCAGGAAAAACAACAACCGTGGATATTATACTTGGGTTGCTACGAGCCCAAAGTGGAACGATTCTATGTGGAGACAAGGACATTTTTCAGGACTACGATGAGTGGTTAAGCCACATCGGTTATATTCCACAGGCTATATTTCTGACAGATGACAGTATCAGAGAAAATATTGCTTTTGGCGTACCAGCAGAGGAGATTAGCGAAGAACGTATCTGGGAAGTATTGGAAGATGCGCAGATGAAAACTTTTGTGGAACAATTACCAGAAGGCTTAGATACTACAATTGGAGACAGAGGCGTAAGATTATCTGGAGGACAAAGACAACGTATTGGT
>CANRNK010000020.1 GCA_947631985.1 uncultured Lachnospiraceae bacterium
TGATCACTGATGGACAGTTGTTGTTCTTTTAATCCATTTTTACGCAATTGCTTTTCAACCAGAAAGTTTCTTGCAATATGAAATTTTTCATTTGCAGTATAGCTGTTAATCTCAATCAGCTCCATACGGTCAAGAAGTGGAGCCGGTATGGTTGCCGTGGAATTTGCGGTAGCAATAAATAAAACTTGCGAAAGATCAATCGGTATCTCTACGTAATGATCCCTGAACTTCGAATTCTGCTCCGCATCGAGCACTTCCAACAACGCAGAAGCCGTATCCCCTTTATAATCACTGCTCATTTTATCAATTTCGTCCAGCAGAATTAATGGATTCTTTACTCCAGCATGCTTTAATGAAGTTGCAATCCTTCCAGGCATCGCACCCACATAGGTTCTTCTGTGCCCTCTGATCTCAGCTTCATCTCTGACTCCACCCAGACTGATTCTGATATATTTTTTATTCAAAGCACTGGCAACCGAATGTGCAATCGAAGTCTTACCCGTTCCAGGCGGTCCAACAAGACAGATAATTGGGCTTTCACCCTGACTGGTCAGACTTCTGACTGCCAGAAATTCCAAAATTCTCTCTTTCACCTTTTCAAGTCCATAGTGCTCTTCATTTAAGATTTTTTCTGCTCTGTTAAGATCAAGGTTGTCTTTTGACATCTTATCCCAAGGCAGTTCCAGTAGCGTTTCCACATAGGCTCTTTGCATACTACTTTCCGAACTATTACCTGAAATCCCTTTAAACCTGGTGATTTCCTTTTCGATTTTCTCTTTTAATTCTTTTGATGCTTTGATTTTTTTCAAGTCTTCCTGAAACTGGTCCGCATCGGAAAAAGTATTGGTCTCCCCTAATTCTTCTCTGATAAAACCAAGTTGCTCCCTAAGAAGATATTCCTTTTGGTTCTTGTCAACTCTGTTTCTCACCTGTTCTGTGAGTTCCATCTTCACACGTGCGATTTCAATTTCATTATAGAGAACTTCCGCCAGATATTCGTAGCGCTCTCTCACGTCAAATGCTTCCAGAATTGTCTGTTTCACAACGAAGTTTAGTGGGATATTAATTGTAATATTATCAAGAAGTCTTCCAAGCCCATAGGCATGATCCATATGGTTAAGCAATGTTTTTCCTGTCTTTGGATGATAGGTCAGATATTGCTGGAACAACTCTTTGATTTCACGAATCATTGCCTCCTCTTCAATTGGATCCTGAATAGAATAGTAGAAAGAAACCTCCTCAACTGCCGTTAACAGATACTCCTTCTCCTCTGAAGAAATTTCATGTAACACAGCTCTTGACTGTCCCTCCACCAGAACCCTTACAATATTGTTTGGAAGCTTTGTAACCTGTTTAATTAATGCAATCGTTCCGATATGATATAAATCATCCATCTTAGGATCTTCAAGCTCTGAATTTTTCTGCGTAATTAAAAAAACTCTCTGATCCTGTGTCATTGCAGTTTCAATTGCCTGAATTGATTTCTTCCTGCTAAGATCAAAGTGAATAATCATCTCCGGAAGGATCGTCATTCCTCTTAACGCAGTTGCTGGAAGCCATTCCTTCTCTATTTTTTCTTTTTTCATCGCATTTGCTCCCATCTGCCGCTTTAGCGGCAATTAAAATCAGGGAGTGCGATATCTTTTCATCGCATTTGCTCCCGTCTGCCGCTTTAGCGGCACTTAAAAACAAACGCCGTCCGATAGCGGACGACGTTATTTGTTCCCTTGTATTACTTCGCTTTTTTGACTTTCTCACGATGAACAATTAACGGTTCGCTCGTTCCTTCCACCGCACCCTTGGTAATCGTACAGCTTTCAATTGTATCATCAGAAGGAATCCGATACATCAAATCCATCATAACGCTTTCCATAATGGAACGTAATCCCCTGGCTCCGGTCTTTCTTTCCATTGCTTCTTTTGCAATCAGTTCGATTGCAGCCGGCTCAAAGTGAAGTTTTACATCATCAAATTCAAATAGTTTCTGATACTGTTTCATCAATGCACTCTTTGGTTCTCTTAAAATACGAACAAGTGCTTCTGTATCTAATCCTTCTAATGCCACATTAATCGGCACTCGGCCAACGAACTCAGGAATTAGTCCAAATTTAACAAGATCCTGTGGTGTGACGGCCAATAATAGCTCACCAATTTCTTTTTCATTTTTTGAAGCGATTTCGGCATTGAATCCGATTGATTTTCGATCAAGTCTTGCCTCGACAATTTTTTCAAGTCCATCAAATGCACCACCACATATAAAGAGAATATTGGTTGTATCAATTTGAATCAAATCCTGATGAGGATGTTTTCTGCCACCTTGTGGTGGAACAGAAGCGGTCGTTCCTTCTATTATTTTCAAAAGCGCCTGCTGCACTCCTTCTCCTGAAACATCTCTGGTAATTGATACATTCTCGCTTTTTTTTGTAATTTTATCAATCTCATCAATGTAGACAATCCCAAATTGAGCTCGCTCTACATCATAATCTGCTGACTGAATCAGTTTCAGTAAAATATTCTCAACATCTTCACCAACATAACCTGCTTCTGTCAGCGTAGTCGCATCCGCAATTGCAAATGGAACATTAATAATTTTTGCTAATGTCTGTGCAAGTAATGTTTTACCTGAACCTGTTGGTCCTATCATGATAATATTACTTTTTTGTAATTCTACATCAGAATCTTTTTCTGCAGTGATTCTCTTATAATGATTATAAACTGCAACAGACAAAACCTTCTTTGCATCTTCTTGTCCAATCACATATTCATCTAAAAATTCCTTGATTTCAACCGGTTTCAGCAGATTGATTTCCTGCGAAGAAGTGTCAAATTCCTCGTCATCAAATTCTTCTTCAATGATATCAGAACAGATTTCAATACATTCATCGCAGATATAAACTCCCGAAGGACCTGCAATCAGTTTTCGAACCTGACTCTGCGTTTTATTACAGAACGAACACCTTACTTTATCGTCTGAATTTTTTCCTGCCATTTTCTACTCCTATATTTTGTCCTACTATTTTTTTTCTTCTGTTCCACTGGCACGGAATGTGATTACTTTATCAATCAATCCATATTCCTTTGCATCTTCAGCAGTTTTCCAATTATCACGATCCGTGTCCGTAGCAATCATCTCAATCGGCTTACCTGTGTTTTCGGCGAGAATCCGATTTAGCTTTTCTCTTGTATGAAGAATATGTTTGGCTGCTATTTCAATCTCTGTTGCCTGTCCTTGCGCACCGCCAAGTGGTTGGTGAATCATGATTTCTGCGTTTGGAAGGGCAAATCTTTTCCCCTGTGCTCCACCTGCAAGTAAAAATGCTCCCATACTGGCAGCCATTCCAATACAGATTGTAGATACATCACATTTGATGAACTGCATCGTATCGTAAATTGCCATACCAGCTGTAACAGAACCACCAGGACTGTTAATATATAAATGGACATCTTTTTCCGGATCTTCTGCTTCAAGGAATAAAAGCTGTGCAACAATAAGACTTGCTGTCACTTCGTTTACTTCCTCCCCTAAGAAGATAATCCTCTCTTTTAATAATCTTGAATAAATATCATAGGATCTTTCGCCTCTGCTTGTTTGTTCAATGACATAAGGTACTAAACTCATTATGATTCCTCTTTTCTATTTTGCACTTATCTTAATTGTACTGTTCTTCTGTCCGGGATTTTCATATCTGATTTCACGGTATCCAGGACGAATCTTTCGAACTTTACTAATCATAACGCACAATTCACAGCTTGACAATCAATCCGCTTTCTAATTAAGAGTTTTTTAATATTGTTTATTTTTTTTTTTGATTACAATATTATTTTTCTTTTGCGGATTCAACCACAAGTTCAACTGCTTTTTGGATTGCAAGATCGTCCTTCATCTGTTTTTTCTCACGGTCGCCCATCAGTTCTTTCACTTTATCTAATTCCATCTGATAGGTAGTCGCCATCTTTTCAAGTTCAACTTCTAATTCTGCTTCAGAAATTTCAATTTTTTCTGCTGCAGCAATCGCTTCTAATACAAGTCTTGATTTGATTCTTTTCTCAGCCTGTGGTTTTACCTGCTCCATGAATTTTTCTGCAGTCAAACCTGTAAACTGGAAGTATTGTTCAATATTCAGTCCCTGCTGCTGAATTCTCTGTGCAAAATCTTCCACCATCTGTCTTTGCTGTGTTACAAGCATTGCTTCAGGAATGTCCATTGCAGCGTCTTCAATGATTGCATCAATTACGGCATCCTCTTTTGCTGCTTTTGCATCAGCGAGTTTTTTCTCTTCTAATTTTTTGCTGATGTCTGCTTTGTATTCCGCAAGGGTATCAAATTCAGAAACTTCTCCTGCAAATTCATCGTTCAATTCTGGAAGTTCTTTTTCTTTGATTTCTTTCACAGTACATTTAAAAATGGCTGCTTTTCCTTTGAGTTCTTCTGCCTGATACTCTTCTGGGAATGTCACATTTACTTCCAGTTCAGTTCCAATTGTAGCGCCTACAAGTTGTTCTTCAAATCCTGGAATGAAGGAACCAGAACCAATTGTAAGTGGATAATCTTCCCCTTTTCCACCATCAAAAGCAACTCCATCTACGAATCCTTCAAAGTCGATTACTGTCTGATCTCCCTCTTTTACAGGACGATCTTCAACAGATACAATTCTGGCATTATTTTCTACTTCTTTTTCAAGTGAGGTCATAATTTCTTCTTCCGTCACTACTACCTCGATTTTGTCAACTTTTATTCCCTTATATTTTCCAAGCGATACTTCTGGTTTTGTAGCCACTTCTGCTGTAAAAATAAAAGGTTTTCCACTCTCTAACTGTACCACATCAATTGTAGGCTGAGACACAATGTCCAGATCACAATTTTCCATTTCATCTGCATATGCATTTGGAATAATCGCATTCGCTGCATCTTCATAGAACATTTCTTTTCCATACATTTTTTCGATCATTGCACGTGGGGCTTTCCCTTTTCTAAATCCTGGTATGCTGATTTTTCCTTTATTTTTGTGGTAAGCGCCCTGGATTGCTTTTTCCAGTTCTTCTGCTGATACTTCAATTGTCACTTTAGCCATATTCTTTTCTAATTTTTCTACCTGTAAACTCATCTTGTATATCCTCCTTAAATTACATCTGTGATCCTATTTTTATGAATAAAACAGTATGAAACATATTTCAATCTGCATAACAACCCATACTCACAGTCATTTTACGATTATAGCACAGGAATGCGCAAAGTTCCACCATTTCTTTTATTCTCTTCCTGTAAAACTTTTTACTTTTTGATATTTGTACTTTTCTGAAACATTTTTACTTTTCTGAAACATTTTTACTTTTCTATTTTCAGAATGCGATGTTTGTCGTATAATGAGACGAGCCTGTCAAAACAGATTTTTCTATTTTAACAGCCTGCATGTGGAAACAGATCTTTTTCTAAAGCCAAGGATACATCCTGACGTCAAGAAAATCTGAAGTCTGATGTCTTTTCGGTTGCCCGCAAAGACTTTTTTTATGCCTGCTACACATCTGCAGGTCGAGTGAAAGGCACGGTTCTTATTATGGATAACAAAATAGCAATTATCGGAATCTTTATCAAAGATCATGCACAATCTGGCAAGGTAAATGAAATTTTACATGAGTATGCCACTTATATCATTGGACGTATGGGCGTTCCCTATCAGCAAAAGTCCGTACATGTGATTTCGATTATTATTTGTGCACCTAACGATACGATTAGTGCTCTCTCCGGAAAATTAGGAAGAATTGAAGGCATCCAGTCAAAAGCATTACAGGCTACCATTTGATTTGTCATCCCAGGCAGTACTCTAATATCATATCATTTTAGAATGAAGTCAAAGGAGACTAACATGAAAAAAATCACGACAAAACAAATTACTGCAACTGCACTTCTATTGGCACTTTGTATTATCAGCCAATATTTCAAGAATCTCTCGGTGTACATCACAGGTCCTATTGTCAATGCAATCCTGATTATTGCAACCATAGGAATTGGCCTCGGAAGCGGAATTCTTATTTCCATTGTCTCACCCATTACTGCATTCTTTTTAACAGGATCACCCTTGATGGCTGGTATTCCCCTTCTTTTTCCAACTATTATGCTTGGGAATAGCATTCTTGTTATTTGCATTCATTCCTTTTACAAAAAGCAGTCCTTTCCTCATCGTCTTCCAGTTGGCATGTTGATTGGTTCTGTTTTAAAAGCCACATTTATGGGCATTGTGATTGTGTATGTCCTGTTCCCTCTGTTTGGTGGAAACGTATCGTCTTATCTGCCAAAACCGGAAATGCTTCCTAAAGTGCTTGCTGCTGCTAAAGTGACCTTTTCCTTAACACAACTTGTCACTGCTCTACTTGGAAGTTTCTTAGCCTACCTGATCTGGATTCCTTTAAAACGTGCCCTAAAAAACGAAACTTCCCTTTAATACAATACGCCGCACTTTTCTCTGCATTTGCAGATTGGATGCGGCGTTTTTATTCCTGGCAAGAAAATCTTTTTCAAAATTTACTCGCTAGTACCTTAACACTGGTATACGATTTTTTTAGCAAGGTCCTCGGCTGTTTCTTTTCCAAGAAGTTTTTCAATGATTGCCAGTGAGAATGCAATCGCACACCCCATTCCTCTGGATGTAATGATATTTCCTGATTCCTCCACTTCATTATGTGTTACAACAGCGCCAGAAAGATGACTTTCAAAGGTAGGGTAACAGCAGGCGATCCGCCCCTCTAAAAAACCCCTATGCCCTAAAATAGAAGGCGCTGCACAGATTGCACTGATATCTTTTCCCTCCCGATAAAACAGATCCAGTTGTTGCATTAGAAGTTCGCTCTCTTCCAAATTGCGGGTACCTGGCATACCACCCGGCAACACTAACATATCTACTTTAGAAAAGTCGATTTCTCCAATTGCTTTGTCTGTGATTACTGAAATCCCATGTGATCCTGTTACTGTGTTTTGTTCTGTTACAGATACCATTTCTGCCACAATCCCCACACGTCTAAGCAAATCAACCGTAGTCAAAGCTTCCACTTCTTCAAATCCTTCTGCTAAAAAAACACAAACATAACTCATCCCTTTTCTCCTCTCTCAGTGCACGCACTCCTAATCTATTTGGGTACTTCTCTATCATCCCATATCAGATTTTTGATATTGGCTTGACAGTCCCGAATTCGAATTTTATAGTATATCTATAAGTATATCGTAATTTGTACGTTGCAACAATCACAAATCCAATCCCTTTTTCTTCTTTTTGGGGTTTCTTATCATGAATGGAGATTTAAATGGAACATATAGAAATCGAAAAAAAGTTTTTAGTCTCTTCTCTTCCTTTTGCACTATCCTCGTTTGAAAGCCATGTCATCGAACAGGCTTATCTATGTACCGCTCCAGTTGTCAGAATTAGAAGGCAGGATGAAACTTATTATCTCACCTACAAAGGAAGCGGATTGATGGCAAGAGAAGAATACAATCTCCCTTTGACAGAGCAGGCATATTCTCATCTCCTTAAGAAAGCAGATGGAACCGTGATCCGCAAGCAACGCTTCCTCATTCCATTCTCTGATTCAAAACTTGTGGTAGAACTTGATGTCTTTGAAGCACCTTTTGCTCCTCTCCTTCTTGCTGAAGTTGAATTTCCATCCATAGAAGAGGCCAATGCATTTCGCCCGCCTTCCTGGTTTGGTGAAGAAGTGACACAAGATAGCAGATATCACAATTCTACAATGAGTAGGTCAAATCTCTAACCAGTGCATTTCTTAGTACGCTAAGAAAGGGGGATTCGCTTTTGCGATTCCCCCTTTCTTTTATTTTACTCCACTACTTTATTTTTCTTGTAGATTCTCTGATGATAAGTTCAGCCGGAAAAATCCGGTGCTTGTGAATACTTTTTTCCGATAACACTTCAAACAAAAGCTTTGCTGTTGCCTGCGCCATTTCCTCCACTGGCTGTCTGACCGTCGTGAGGGCTGGATGATAGAAGGCTCCAAGCTCCGTACCATCAAAACCCGCTAAGGAATAGTCCTCTGGAATCTGCTTGCCACTGTCAAAGATTGCTTTGCAGGCACCAATTGCCATCATATCTGAGATTGCATAGACTGCTGAACACTTAATTCCATCTTCTAAGAGTTGTTGTGTCAGTGTATAACCACTTTGTAGTGAATACTGCTCCATCTCTTTGCTCATTGGTCTGATCAATTGCTGGTCAATCTCAATCTGGTTCTCTTTCAATGCCCGAAGATACCCATCCAGTCTTAATTTTCCAATACTTTCATCATCCAGTGCGGCACATAGAATCGCAATTCTTTGATGTCCATTTTTAATCAGCCAGGTTACCATATGATAACTTTCCAACTCATCGTCTACCGAAATGGAAGAATAGCCTTTTTTACTAAAATTTTCAGGCGGACATCCAATTGTACTCAGGACAAAAGGAACGTGAAGCTTTTTCAGTTTTTCCTCTGAATGGTGAAAATACCCTCCCAGAAAGATAATCCCTGCCAGTCTTTTTTCTTTTACTAATTGAAGTGCCACATCAACTTCATCTTCATTAAACTCTACATGATGAAGAACCATGGTATACTTTCTTTTTTTAATTTCCTCTTCCATCACCTTAATCATGGAGCTGAAAAAGATGTTCGAAATTCCTTTTACCAATACCGCAATTGATTTGGCCTCTGTTCTTTTTAGATTACGCGCACTATTATTCGGAATATAGCCATATTCTTTGATGGTTGCATTGATCATTGCTTTTGTTTCCGGATTAATATCCGGGTGATTGTTGATCGCTCGCGACACAGTGCTGATACCAACTCCACACATCTTTGCAATATCCTTAATTGTCATTTCACCCATAGCAGAATTCCTTTTCTCGGATCACTTATCTCTTTTATTTCGTTAAACTTTACAGTCTTCCATATAGTTTTGTCAAATCATGAATTTCCATTGCAAGTTCCGTTGTCATCTCATTCTCCAACATTCTCCACTTCCAATTATTTCCAAGTGTTGACGGGGTGTTCATTCTAGCCTCATCACCCAGCTCAAGATAGTCCTGCATGGGAATGACCGCGGTGTCAGCGACACTTGACAATGCCGCCCTGATAAACGTCCATACCACATTTTTGTGCCCTTTGATATTTAGATACCGTTTTGCGAATGCCTTGTCATGTTTATCCAGCGCTTTGTACCATCCAGCTGTCGTCTGGTTATCATGCGTTCCAGTATACACAACACTATTCTTCGTATAATTATGTGGCAGATAATCACTTTCTTCTCTGGAGTCAAAAGCGAACTGCAAGATCTTCATTCCTGGGTATTTGGTCCTTTTAACAAGTCTGATGACTCCTTTGGTTAAAAATCCGAGGTCCTCCGCAATTACCTGTTTTTTCCCAATCACAGATTTCAACTCATTAAAAATTGCGATACCAGGTCCTTTTTCCCAGGTTCCAAATTCTGCCGTCTGGTGCCCAAAAGGAATTGCGTAATACTCATCAAATCCCCTGAAATGATCTATTCTAACAACATCATATAATTTATAACAATATGCAATTCGCCTTTTCCACCACTCATAGCCTGTTTCATTGTGGTATTCCCAGCGGTAAAGTGGATTTCCCCACAATTGACCTGTTTCAGAAAATGCATCAGGCGGACATCCTGCTACTGCAATCGGAGTACAGGACTCATCAAATTGAAACAATTCCGGATTTGCCCAGGTATCAGCACTGTCAAAAGCAACATAAATAGGAAGATCTCCAATGATTTCAACCCCATTCTGATTTGCATAGCTTTTTAGCTTCATCCACTGGCTAGAGAATAGAAATTGCTGAAACTGATAAAATAAAATCTCCTTGGCGAATTCCTTCTTGTACTTCTTTATCGCCTGGGGAAACCGCATTTTAATCTCTTCGTCCCATTCTATGAAGCTCTTTCCCAAAAAGTGATTTTTGACTGCCATATAGAGTGCATAATCATCAAGCCAGTACTTGTTCTCTTTTGTAAACTCCAAAAACTCTTCATTTTTTTCTATTTTGCTCATCAGGAACGCTTTTTTCAATAGTTGAAAACGTGCCATATAAATTTTCTCGTAGTCAGTCTGACTTTTATCCGATCCAAAATCGAAGCTTTTACACTCTTTTTGGGTAAGTAGTCCTTCTTCAATCAGGCTTTCTAAGTCAATATAATAAGGATTTCCTGCAAAGGTTGAAAAAGACTGGTATGGAGAGTCTCCATACCCGGTGGGCCCAAGTGGCAGAATCTGCCAATAACTTTGTCCCGCTTCTTTTAAAAAGTCAATAAACCGATATGCTTCTTTAGAAAATGTTCCAATCCCATACTTTGATGGAAGACTTGAAATAGGCAATAAAATACCACTTCGTCTCATAATTACCTCTCTCTCTGGTAGCTTAGCCTTTTACTGCTCCCGCCACAACGCCCTCAATAATATATTTCTGGCATGCCAGATAAAAAATAACAATTGGAATAATTGCAAGCACCAGTAATGCCATCATGGCTCCCATATCTTTTGCACCATAAGAGCCAACCAGATATTGTACCACAACAGGGATTGTCTTATAATTTGTGCTAACTCCAATTACAAGATACGGTAATAAGTAATCATTCCAGATCCACATCGCATTCAAGATCGCCACTGTGATTGCAGTTGGCTTAAGAATCGGCATAACCACTCCAAAAAACGTCTGAAGAGGTGTACATCCATCAATCATTGCTGCTTCTTCAATTTCAATCGGAATTGACTTTACAAATCCACTGAACATGAATACCGATAGCCCTGATCCAAATCCAACATACAGAATCACCATTCCCCATGGGTTATTCAGATGAAGTGAGTTTGCAAGCTTTGACATGGTAAACATAACCATCTGGAAAGGAACAATCATGGAAAAAGCAAACATGTAATAAATTGCACTTGTAAGCTTCGACTTCACTCTTGTAATATAATATGCAGTCATAGAGGTTAACAGGATAATCGCAATCACAGAGAAAACGGTTATAAAAAGGGACCATCCAAATGCTGCAAAAAAATTAGTCTTTTCAATTCCATTTGTATAATTAGAGAGACCCGCAAAAGTCTGCGCCGTTGGAAGTGCAAAAGGATCATCACTAATAAACAATTTTCCTTTAAAGGAGTTCAAAATAATAAAGAAAATAGGCGTAAGAAATAAAACAATCAACCCACAAAGCATTACAAAAATAAAGTGATTCACAGTTTTTTTTGTATTCATTATTGTTCTACCTCCTTACTTCTTGTAAATCGAAGCTGTGTAAGTGCAATCGTTGCCACCACAAGGAAGAACATAACTGCCTTCGCCTGTCCAACTCCCTCAAATCCTGATCTTCCATAAAATGTATTATAAATGTCAAGTGCCATCATCGCGGTCTTTTTCGATGGTGCACCTGCAGTTAATGCCAAGTTCTGGTCAAACAGCTTAAAGCAGTTTGATAATGTTAAAAACAAACAAATTGAAATAGAAGGCATCACCATAGGAATTTTCACTTTTATAAGTGTCTGCCAGCTTGTCGCCCCATCAATATGAGCTGCCTCGATTAAATCAGTTGGTACATTCTGAAGCCCTGCAATGTAGATAATCATCATATAGCCAATCATCTGCCAGTTCATGAGCACAATTAATCCCAAATATCCAAATTTAGCATTGGCTACCAGAGTGGTTCCATAATCATATAGGATTGCATTAATCATGGACTGCCAAATATATCCAAGAATAATTCCACCAATTAAGTTTGGCATAAAGAAAACAGTTCTGAAAAGATTGGTTCCTTTGATTTTTCTGGTAAGTAACAATGCCATCAAAAATGATAACACATTAATGCTTAAGATTGCGATCACTGCAAATTTGACTGTGAACAGTGTCGCATTTATAAAATCTGGTTCCTCAAACGCCCTGAAATAATTTTTCAATCCAATAAACGTTGCATCTGTTACTGTTGTGAATTTGCAAAATGATAAATAGAGTCCCATTGCAAAAGGAACTATGAACGCAAGACAAAATGCAAACAGCGTTGGTACTGTGAAAATAACAAAATATTTTTTTAAGGTTTTTTGCATAGATTATCTCCTTTTCCATGAAACACATTTATAATATGCTCCATTCGTTTCCCCTCGTTCTATTGTAATACAATTCCCATCTTTTTTAAAAAAAGAGTGAGAAGAGGTTGCCCTGTCCTCACTCTTTCCTATATTCTGCTATTCGGCTTGTGCTGTTGCTGCTTTTTCAGCTGCCCATCTCTCAACCACAACTGCTTTTACATCATCCCATGCGATGCTTCCTGCTGCATACTCAAGAAGAGCTTGGCCAAAATCATCTTTGAACTGCTGGCTTGGGAAAGAAGTAAAGTTCCAAGCTACACTTGTTTTTGAAGAGTCTGCCATATATCTTAATACTTCCTGTGCCAATGGATCTTTAGGTTTTTCATCATCTTCAAAGGTACTGAAAGGTGCAATAAATCCTAATTCATTTGTTACAGCTGCTTTTCCAGCATCTGAGCTGAAAATCCATTCAACAAATGCGATAGAAGCTTTCTGATCTGCTTCAGATGCCTGGCTGTTGATACAGAAGAAGTTCTCAGTACCTGTACATAAGCCCTGGTTTTCTTCACCAGCTGCACCTGTATAGATTGGCATGAATTTTACATCTGTTTCTGCAACAGTATTTCCTTCGACTCCTGAAATCTGTCCCCATCCCCAGTTACCATTTTGAACCATGGCAGCTTTTCCAAGTGCAAATTCAGCCATAGAATCATCTACCGATTTGCTTCCAAGTAGTCCTGGTTCTGTACAGGAATTGTTAATGTACAGATCAAAGATGTTTTTGTAATTATCACTATAAGTAAATTCAAGTGCGTCTGTATCACTTATTTTTTTGTCTTTGTATTCATAATATACTGGGAGATTTGCAAGATGTGTCTGCCATCTCCAGTCTTCTCCTGGTGTTAAAGAAGTGGAAGCAAATACGCCTTCAATTCCAAGATCTGCTGCTTTTGACTGCATATCTTCTACAACCGCTTTTAAAGTGTCATAGTTGATGATTTCATCTGTTGAAGCAACTACCGCTCCATCCATTGCGAAATATTTATCCATGATTGCATTGTTGTAAATGATTCCGTATCCTTCTACCACATAAGGAATTCCGTATATGCCACCATCTTCGCCTGTAATTGCAAGGCTTGAATCAAGTAACCAGCTATAAAGATCTGTGTCTTTTAAATCAAGGCAATAGTCTTTCCAGTTCTGGTAACCAACTGGTCCATTGATCTGGAATAACGTTGGTGCATTTGCATTTGCGATTTCTGATTTTAAAGTTTGTTCATAAGTTCCGCTTGCTGCTGTAACAACTTTAACTGGAACTCCAGTTTCTTCCGTATACTTTGCTGCAAGGCTTTGCCATACTTCATCAACTTCTGGTTTGAAGTTTAAGTAATATACCTGTCCTTCTCCAGCTGCTGCTTCCTCTGCAGGTGCTACTTCTTCTGCAGGTGCTGCTTCTTCTGTTGCTGCTTCTTCTACAGGTGCTGCTTCTTGGCTTCCACATCCCATAAGAAGTGTTGCTACCATAGCAACGCTTAACAGAGCGCTAATTACTTTCTTTTTCATAACTAATACCTCTCTCTTTCTCTTATCCCACTAATTGAATTTGCGGATTGGTAACCTTCTCGGTATCGATGTCGGTAACGTTTCCACTAACCACAAACACATAGTATCATACCCTTTTCAAGTTTGCAAGATGCTCTGTTTAACTTTGTTAAATAGTATTGAAAACAGGCATCCACTTTTGTGCGTATTTCACAAAAAAGGATGCCTGTTCGTTGTAGTTCCCGGTAATGCTTAGGCCTATTTCCGGTAACTATAATTTTTTTATTCTTTCCATTGCTTCCATGGTATTTTCATAACTGCCAAATGCTGTCAGTCTGAAATAAGTTTCCCCACTTGGCCCAAATCCAGATCCAGGTGTGCCAACAACATTTGCTTTTTCCAATAAATAATCAAAAAATTCCCAGCTTGTCATCTTGTTTGGTGCTTTTAGCCAGATGTAAGGTGCATTCACCCCTCCGGAAACCGTATATCCTGCACTTTTCAAACCATCATAGATATACTTGGCATTGTTCATATAATAATCGACCTGTTGTTTCAACTGTACTTTTCCAGCATCTGAATAAACTGCCTCTCCCGCACGCTGCACAATATAAGGTGCACCATTGTACTTGGTTCCATGTCTTCTGGCCCAAAGCGAATGCAGGCTTACTTCTCCGGCTTTCAGCTCTTTTGGAATGACCGTAAATCCAAGTCTGACTCCTGTAAAGCCAGCATTTTTAGAAAAGGATCGAAGCTCGATTGCACAAGTTCTTGCTCCTTCACACTCGTAGATAGTATGTGGTACATCTTCTTCAGAAATGTATGCCTCATACGCTGCATCATAGATAATTACTGCTCCAACTTTATTGGCATAATCCACCCATTCCTGCAATTGTTTCTTGGTAATGGTTGAACCAGTTGGATTATTGGGAAAACAAAGATAAATAAGGTCAGGTGTTTCTTTGGGTAGCTCTGGTGCAAAGTTATTTTCTGCTGTGCAGGGCATATAAATAATATTGCTCCACGTTTCCTTCCTACTATCATAAGTTCCGGTTCTTCCCGCCATTACATTGGTGTCTACGTATACTGGATATACCGGATCACAGACTGCAATTTTATTATCCTGACTGAAGATTTCCTGTATATTTCCAGAATCGCATTTTGCTCCATCAGAAACAAAAATCTCGTCTGCTTCTATCTGACATCCTCTTGCTATATAATCATTCTCTCTAATTGCATTTCTTAAAAATTCATAGCCTAAATCTGGTGCATATCCCCTAAAAGTTTTGGCGTCAGCCATTTCATCCACTGCAGTATGAAAAGCCTGAATGATTGCTGGTGCCAAAGGCTGCGTTACATCTCCAATTCCTAAGCGAATTATTTTTTTCTCTGGATTATCCTGTACAAAAGCATTTACTTTCTTTCCGATTGTTGAAAACAAATAGCTTCCTGGTAATTTTAGATAATTTTCATTTACTTTAAACATAATGACTCCTCCCTGCTAGTTCCAATGATTTCAATTGATTTTTCTTCTGATATCATTCTGTTTTCAGAATTCTAACTTTCAAACTCATAATATCCTTCAAAAACAGTCTCTGCTGGTCCGGTCATAAATACTTCCCTTGTTTCCTTGTCCCACTCTATCAAAAGACTGCCACCTAACAGTTTAACAGTAACTTTGTTCTCCGTCAAACCATTTAAAACGCAGGCAACAACAACTGCACAGGCACCAGTCCCACAGGCTAATGTCTCTCCTGCACCCCTTTCCCATACTCTCATCGTAACATGTTCTCTGTTGTCAATCCGAATAAATTCAGTATTGATTCGCTTCGGAAATCTGTTGTGATGTTCAAACAACGGCCCTATTTTTTCAATTTCTATTTTTTCAGGATTTTCCACACGCACAACCGCGTGAGGATTTCCCATAGAAACAGCAGTAAAGTGATATAATTTGTTCAATACCTCTATCTCTTCTTCAAGAATTTCAGCCTTCTTCTCGGTTGCAATGACGGGGATTTTTTCAGGGTTCAATTCTGGAACTCCCATATTTACCTTTACCAGTTTGACTTTTGTATCCTCTGTGTGAAGCCAGATTTTCTTTATGACACCCATGCTCTCTATCTGAAGTTCTTTTTTTTCTGTTAGTTTCTTGTCATAGACGTATTTTGCAACGCAACGGATTCCATTGCCACACATCTCTGCTCTGCTACCATCTGCATTATACATCTCCATTTCAAAATCAGCCTTTTGGGACCTGTTAATAAAAATAATTCCATCGCTTCCAATCCCAAAATGTCTGTCACTCATCAAGATTGCTAATTTTGCCTTATCTTCTATTGCCCCATCCATTCCGTTAATATAGACATAATCATTTCCGCAACCATGCATTTTTGTAAATTCGACTCTCATTAAAATCTTCTCCTTTCGGGTAAATATTTTCATGAATAAGAATAACACAGCCCATTTGATTTTCCACCTCAAATAATGCTGTGTTATTTGCATAAACTGCTTTTATGAAATCTGCATTACCGTCAAGATCATTTGAGCCGTTTCAACCAGATTGGTTCCGCTATCCATGCTACATTTCTGAATATACTTATGTGCCTCTTCTTCTGTCATATTGTTTCTAACGCCGAGAAGGCTTTTTGCCTGGCTCAAAATTTCACGTTCATCCTGGTTTCTCTCTTTGGGTTGGTTTTTCTTTCTGCGCTTTCTTCTCTCAACCGTCTGTACAATCATTTCAAGTGTGCTAATCAGTTCGTGTACTTTGAGTGGCATGGAAAGGCAAACAATCTGATCACTTGGCTTTTCCCGTAAGTGAGCGGGGGAAGCCATCAAAAGCACTTCAAATCCTTCCGGAAGACATTCAACTAATTCAGAATACATCATATCTGGAAGCTTATATGCACAAATGAGAATGCCTGAGTTCATTCCATCTGCCATTCCAAGAGCCTGCGCACCTGTCGAACAGGCTCCTAGCACTGGATAGCCGCTTCTTTGCAATAAATTTTTCATGCTCTTGGCATCTTCAATCTTTGGGAACGCAATAATTACGTTCGTCATGTGCACACCTCCCGTCCTTTTATGCGATTTCAGTACTCTGGATGGAATTTATTCTGTTTTCTAGAATTTATTCCGTTTTCTAGAATGGATTCTGTTCTTTAGAATGGATTCTGTTCTTTAGAATTTATTCTGTTCTTTAGAATTTATTCAGGTATTCACTTAATTCCCATTCCGAAACTTGTGCACTATACTGCTCCCACTCCGCTTTTTTTGCTGCAATATATTTCTCTGCGATATGTGATCCAAGTGTTTCAAGAATCAGGTCATCGCTTTCTAATTCAGCAATTGCCTCTGAAAGAGTTGCTGGGAGTGATTCAATCTTTAGTTCCTGTTTTTCTTCTTTCGTCAGTTCAAAGATATTCCGGTTAACACAATCTGGTGGAGTAATCTGGTCTCTGATTCCTTCCAATCCAGCCTTCAGGCAGACTGCCAGCGCCAAATAGGGGTTGGAGGTTGGATCTGGACTTCGAAGCTCTATTCTTGCGCCACTTCCACTTACTGCTGGAATTCTGATCAAAGGGCTGCGGTTCTTTGCACTCCACGCAATATAAGTAGGTGCTTCATATCCAGGCACCAATCGCTTATAGGAGTTAACCAGTGGATTCGTGATTGCAGTAATCGCTTTTATATGTTTTAAAATTCCGCCAATAAAATAATAAGCTTCTTTGCTAAGCCCGTGTATATCTTCTTCGTTTTGGAAAATATTTGTTCCATTCTTAAAAAGTGACATATTAATATGCATTCCTGATCCATTGATGCCATACTTTGGTTTTGGCATAAAAGTAGCATGCAAACCATGTCTCTTGGCAATTGTTTTCACTGTCAGTCGGAAGGTCTGGATGTTGTCCGCTGTTTTTAACGCTTCGTCATAATGAAAATCAATTTCATGTTGTGCCGGAGAAATTTCATGATGCGATGCTTCTATTTCAAAGCCCATATCCTCCATTGTCATAACCATATCTCTTCTTGCATTTTCTCCAAAGTCCGCTGGTCCCAAGTCAAAATATCCTGCCTGCTCATGCGTAATTGTGGTAGGTAATGCATTCTCATCTGTATGAAATAAAAAGAACTCACATTCAGGACCCACGTTGAACACGTATCCCATCTGTTCTGCTTCTTTCACTACTGTCTTTAAGATATGTCTTGGGTCTCCCTCGAACTGTTGTCCATTCGGTCTATATACATCACAGATCAGTCTGGCTACTTTCCCCTGCTGTGGTCTCCATGGGAAAATAGCAAAAGTATCATAGTCAGGGTAAAGGTACATATCAGACTCTTCAATTCTTACAAAGCCTTCAATTGCAGAGCCATCAAACATACATTTATTATCCAGTGCCTTTCCAAGCTGGCTGGAAGTAATTGCTACATTTTTTAAATTTCCAAAAATATCAGTAAACTGAAGTCTGACAAATTCTACATCTTCCTCTTCGACCAGTCTGATAATATCCTTCTTCGTATATTTGCTCATAATCCCACTTATCCTTTCTCTCTACGCGCTATCCCATTTTACAAAAAAGGCGCTCTTACCCAGTAAGAACGCCTTTGTTCGGAATTATCATAACAGTTGTTTCATGCGCTTGTCAAGACTAAACCGATTCGATTTTTGTTATTGTGTTAGTTTCCAGATGTCTCTGTTGTATTCTTCAATCGTACGATCTGATGAAAAGAAACCAGCTTTTGCAATGTTGATTAACATCATCTTCTGCCATTTTTCCTGATTTTCATAATCCCCAATCATACGGTCCTTCGTCTGAATGTAGTCTTCCAGATCCAGCAATGTCATAAACCAGTCTTTACTAAGCAGTTCATGGTAGAGGCGTTCGAGATTTACTTTGTTTCCAACAGCAAGTGCCTGTTCTCCAACAATAAAATCCACTGCTGCTTTGATCACAGCAGAGTTTTTATAATACTTCTTTGAACTATAATCTGCCTTCTCGTAATGCTTGATAATCTGCTCACTTTTTTCTCCAAATATATAGATATTGTCATCTCCCACCAGCTCATGAATTTCTACGTTTGCACCATCAGAGGTTCCTAATGTTACTGCTCCATTTAGCATGAATTTCATATTGCCAGTTCCCGAAGCCTCTTTGGATGCAAGTGAAATCTGCTCTGAAATATCACATGCCGGAATGAGTTTTTCTGCTTTGCTTACATTATAGTTCTCAATCATAATCACTTTCATGTACGGGTTAACATCAGGATCGTTGTTCACGATTTCCTGTAATACCAGGATTAAATGTATAATATCCTGTGCAATGATGTATGCGGGAGCCGCCTTTGCACCAAAAAAATAGGTGACTGGGGTCTTTGGTTTCAGACCAGACTTGATTTCAAGATATTTGTGAATAATATAGAGTGCATTCATCTGCTGCCTTTTATACTCATGCAATCTCTTGATCTGAATATCAAAGACGGAATCAGGGTTTACTTCAATCCCCTGTGTTTCTTTCACAAATTCAGCAAGTTCTTTTTTCTTTTCATATTTAATTCCAGAAATCCTGCCAAGTACTTCTTTGTCTTCTTTATACGCAAGAAGCTTTTCCAGATTTGTTGCTTCTTTCTTGTAACCATCTCCAATCACTTCATCTAAATACGCCGTCAATTCCCTGTTGCAGGAAAGCAACCATCTTCTAAATGTAATTCCATTTGTCTTATTATTAAATTTCTCTGGATAGAGATCGTAAAAATGTTTTAACTCTGATTCTTTTAAAATCTCTGTATGAATTGCGGCAACCCCGTTTACACTAAAGCCATAATGAATATCAATATGTGCCATATGGACTCTTTTGTGCTTATCAATAATCTGAACTTTGGGATCATGGAATTTTTTTGCAACCCTTTCATGCAATTCCTTGATAATTGGAACCAATTGTGGAACCACTTTTTCTAAATAAGATAATGGCCATTTTTCGAGTGCTTCTGCCAGGATGGTATGATTGGTATAAGCACATGTTTTACTTACAATTTCGATTGCTTCATTCATTGAGAATGCTTTCTCTTCTGTCAGGATGCGGATTAATTCTGGAATAATCATTGTCGGATGTGTATCATTAATTTGAATTACAGCATGCTCATACATTTTCTTCAAATCATATTGTTTTTCTTTCATCTCTTTTAAAATCAACTGTGCCGCATTACTTACCATAAAATACTGCTGATAAATTCTAAGAAGCTCTCCTGCCTCATCAGAATCATCTGGATAAAGAAAGAGTGTAAGATTTTTTTCTATTTTGTTCTTATCAAACGAAATTCCATCTTTTACAATACTTTCATCAATACTTTCTATATCGAACAGTCGTAATTTATTCAATCCATTTTCATATCCAATCACATCTATATCATACAGTCTTGACTTAACTTTTTTATTCCCAAATGCAACATCAAACGTTACATCCGTCTTCGTAATCCAGGAGTCCTTTTCAATCCATTCGTTTTTTTCTGCCGTCTGAAGCTGATTTTCAAAAACTTGCTTGAATAAACCAAAATGATAATTTAAACCAATTCCTTCTCCTGGTAACCCAAGCGTTGCAATCGAGTCAAGAAAACAGGCTGCTAGCCTGCCAAGACCACCATTCCCAAGTGATGGCTCCGGTTCTATTTCGGAAATTGCGGCAAGACTCTTTCCTTTTGCCCGTAATACTTCATCGAGCTTGTCATAAATTTCAAGATTAATTAAATTATTCGAAAGAAGTTTACCAATCAGGAATTCTGATGAGATATAGTAGACTTTCTTATCTCCTGTGATTACAGGTGCCAAAGACATAAGCTTTTTTGAAAGTTCCAAAAGCCCATAATATAATTCCGATTCCGTACACGCTTCGATTGACTTTTGGTATCTTTGATTCATAATTTCCAATAACTGTTGCTCTATATTCATTTTTGTAACCTCTCTTTGCATTCTTAATTGTAGTGACATTGTATTACCATACCTTTCTCTTTTTTTGCTGGGTTGATCCCACCCGAAGCAATCGTTAACAATTTCATTATGGATACTTTATCACAGGAAAACGTTTTCCGCAATACCAAATTTTTATATTTTACATCTTCTTAACAGATAATATCCAGATATTGCATCCTTACAAGTTCATATCCAAGAAATATTTCCTGCCCCTCTCTCCCTGTGATCAGGTGATGCATTTCTTCCACTGCACTTGCAGAGACCGCAAAAAAATTCTGCCTGACGGTATTCATCTGCTTTCCAACATATCCCATAAGCGTAATTCCATCAAATCCACAAACAGGTCTGAAAATATCCATTTCCATCAATGCATTCATTGCTCCAATCGCCATAAGATCCGACGCGCATACAATCACATCTTTATGAGCACCATATTGAAACGTTAATTTCCTCGCTTCCAGCTCATTGAATTTTCCATCTCTAATCAAAAGAGTAAGATCTAAATCTTCTGCCAGTTCCTGCATCCCTTTAATTCTTTGTTCCGTAACATAGCCATTTTCTTTCCCGGAAATGTACAAAACTCTTTTTGCATTGTTTTCCAGAATTGTTTTTTTCGCAATATCATATTGAGCCTTACGATGATCAATCCATACCGAAGAAGTAGCAGAATTGACAATGGGTGCATCAATGACTACAATTTTAAAGCTTTTCGATAGAATCAGTTCATGAAGAACAAAATCATCTTTGGATAATCCATAAATGATAATTCCTTCAATATTCTGCGCTTTAAAGTACGTTTTTAATTCAAGAACAGATTTTTCCTTAATCATTGAAAAAAACACTGTGATGAGATCCATTTTTTCTTTTTCAGCCTGCCAGATTGCGCCATGAAGGTATTGCATTCCAATTTCATCAATTGCCTGGGTCTGTGTTGTTAAATTCATAAGAAGCGCAATTCTCCCCGACTGTTTTGAGGAGAGTGCAGAGGCAATGGAGTTTGGAACAAATCCAAGTTCTTCAATTGCCATCGTTACTTTCTTCCTCGTTTCATCACTAACATTTGGGTACTGATTCAGAACTTTTGAAACTGTCGAAATTGCAACTCCGGCATGTTTTGCTACATCTTTAATCGATATCATTTGTTCCCTCTCGCTTTAGAAATCGTTTTCTTTCGCCTGCCAATGACAGAAAGGTTTTTCGTACCCATATGCATCAATTGACGTAATGTTTGATGCAGAAACTGTACGGTTTCAGAATCTAGTTCTTTTCTTGCTTCGATCAACCCTGACAACACACGTCTCCACTCCTCTGTTAATTCGTTTACGGTTGAGATTTCTGTTGCACTGAACAACCCGAATATCAGATTGATAAATTCTTTACGCTCTTCTTCCCCTAAATCTGTTAACCATTGATTCAAAGTCTGGTTCATAAACACTGCATTGGCATCTACATCCTCCAGATAGATAAAACTTCCCTTTTGTACAATCCACGAAAAGGGATCATGTTGAAGCAGCCCCAATTTAGAACTTTTAATTACCTTGTAGGCTTCCTGATGTTGCAAGAGCAAACCTACAATCGATGATTGCGGAATCGTCTTGAAAATCCTATTACTAATTGCAAGATATCCCTGATCTTCAAGTAACTCATTTTGAAATCCAGGTCCATCATGACTATAGACTGCACTGATTCGGTCTTGTCTCACGGCATCTGCTTTGATTGCCGTATAGACCGCAATATTTCCGCCTTTTGAATGTCCACCCATTCGAAAATCACCATAGAGCTTCGGCACAAGCTGTTCCAGATAAGCTACTCCCATCTCTTGTGACGGAACGGGACTGATAAATGCCATGTTGAAGTCTTCTTTCCAACCAATCAGCGTTTCGTCTGTCCCGCGAAAGGCCAGATATGGCAGTTCTCCTTTCGGAAAAAATGTAACTGCTGAAAACTGAACTTCTTTCTCCTCGTCCAATAAATTCGAATAATAATCTACTATCGTTGACCCAAAGCGATACGAATTCGCAACTGCAAAGAGCAACGCCCTATTTGGAATTGGATCATGCAATCCTTTAAACAATTCTTCCATGTCGGGAGCGTGACTCAACTCTTTGAGCGTCAAGGCGTTATTCGTTGCTGCTTCCCCTCTGAAAAAAATATCATACTTTAAATAAGCAAGTTCTGAAAAAATCAGACTATCCACATCCCCAAAAGGAACTTTTTGAAAGCTCATTTTCCCATACTGATTAACATAATCGATGATATTTCGCATAAGAACACCCTCTTTACAATCTTAAGACAATCTGTTCTTAAAGTCCAAATAATTAAATTTTTTAACAACTCCCACCTTGCCTTCGAGATCAATCCGCGCAATCATTGGCAATGCCATTCCATTAAAGGTATTGTTTTTTACCATGGAGTAAATTGCCATATCGCAAAAAATCAGTCTACTTCCAATTTTAAGCTTTTCTGCAAAAGAATAATCACCAATCACATCCCCTGCAAGGCATGTTGGTCCCGCAAGCCGATATGTGAATTCTTCCACTCCAGTCTCAGACGCGCCTATGATAGCTGGTCTATAAGGCATCTCAATTACATCTGGCATATGGCAGGCTGCTGATGTATCAAGAATTGCGATTTGAATTCCATTTTCTATGATGTCAATAACAGATGCTACCAAATATCCTGCATTCAAGGCAACTGCTTCACCTGGTTCTAGGTATACTTCAAGCTTATACCTTTCCTTGAATTCTATCAAGGTTTGAATGAGCAATTCCACATCATAATCACTCCTTGTAATATGATGCCCTCCACCAAAATTAACCCATTTCATCTTTGGCAGATAGCTTCCGAATTTTTCTTCAAAAGCACGAAGGGTTATCACAAAATCATCACTGTTTTGTTCACAAAGCGTATGCATGTGAAGCCCTTCAATTCCTTCTAACTGGTTCTCTTCAAAATTGACTTTTGTCACCCCGAGTCTGGAACCAGGTGCACAGGGATCATAAATTGCATGGTCCCCTGTTGAACATTCTGGATTGACTCTGATTCCACAGCTCACACCTGCTGCAAGTGCTTTTTCTTTATATTTTTTCCACTGTGAAAAGGAGTTGAATACAACATGATCACAAATAGAAAGAATTTCATCCATTTCCTCCTCCAGATAAGCAGGGGAGAAAATGTGATTCTCTTTTCCCATTTCTTCCTTCCCAAGTTTTGCTTCAAACAATCCACTTGCAGTCGTTCCATTCAGGTAGGAACCCACTAACGGGTATGTTGAAAACATGGAAAATGCTTTTTGTGCCAACAGAATATGACAGTCGACGTCTTTTGCAACACGGCCCAGAACCGTAAGGTTTTGGGCCAGCAATCTTTCGTCTACAATATAATAGGGAGTTTTTAGTACGGTAGGATCAAAATCGATTTTTTTCATTCGTCAACCAGCTCCGGTGCAAAGTCTTCCACCCATGGAAGGCCCCATTTGTTTAATGCATCCATAAATGGATCGGGATCAAATTCTTCAATATTATATACCCCAGGTTTTTGCCAGGTTCCGTTCATCACAAGCATTGCTCCGATCATAGCAGGAACACCCGTTGTATAGGAAATTGCCTGTGACTCAACCTCACGATAACATTCCTCGTGATCACATACATTATAAACATAATATGTTTTTTCTATTCCGTCTTTGATTCCTTTAAAGATACAGCCAATATTTGTCTTTCCTTTTGTTCTTGGTCCAAGTGTTGCCGGATCAGGAAGGACTGCCTTTAGAAACTGAAGTGGAACAATTTCCATTCCATTATATAAAATTGGTTCAATTGAAGTCATCCCAACGTTTTCAAGGCATTTCAAATGAGTGATATAACTCTGTCCAAAGGTCATAAAGAAACGAATTCTCTTAATCCCATTCAGATTGAGTGCCAGGCTTTCTAATTCTTCATGATGCAATAAATACATGTCTTTTTCGCCAATTTGTGGAAAATTATAGACTCTTTTGATTTCCATTGGTTCTGTTTCAATCCACTCGCCATTTTCCCAGTAACTTCCATTTGCAGTCACTTCTCTGATATTAATCTCTGGATTGAAATTGGTTGCAAATGGATATCCGTGATCTCCTGCATTCGCATCCAGAATATCAAGATAGTGAATTTCATCGAAATAATGTTTTTGTGCGTAGGCGGAGAATACCCCAGTCACACCTGGATCAAATCCACTTCCAAGGAGAGCGGTAATCCCTGCTTTTTCAAATTTTTCCTTATATTCCCACTGCCATTTATATTCAAATTTAGCTGCATCAAGTGGTTCATAATTAGCCGTATCAATATAATGCGTCTTAGTTGCAAGACAAGCATCCATGATTGTAAGATCTTGATATGGAAGTGCAAGATTAATCACGACATCTGGTTTGAAACCATGAATCAACTCGATTAATTCTTCTGTCTTGTCTGCGTCTACCTGTGCAGTGTGAATAATCGTTTTTCCCCCATCAAGTTTTTTCTTTAACGCATCACATTTGCTCTTCGTTCTGCTTGCAATCATGATTTCTTCAAATACTTCGCTATTCTGACAGCACTTGTGAATTGTTACGCTGGCTACACCACCGCAGCCGATAATCAACGCTTTTCCCATTTAAACTCCTATCTGCGTGCCTATGCACGCGTACAATCAAACCCAATGTGAAATAATCGTCAAATTATTTCACACTTTTTCCTCCTATGGATAACAATATTTCCCTTAATAATTTACAAGCAACCGCTGTTGAAACACCACTTGCATCATACACTGGCGACAACTCATTCATATCACATGCTACGATATTTAACTGGTTTAGTTGTTTAATCGCATCAAGTAGTTCCACAAATCCTACTCCTCCTGCTTCCGGTGTCCCTGTACCCGGGAAAATAGAAGGATCCAATACATCCAGGTCCAGTGTGAAGTAGACCGGTTTTCCTGCAAGCTGTTCTACACATTCCGAAAATCCGTTCAAATTGAACTTGTTAATCTGCATATGCTCATTTGCAAAATCAAATTCATATTTCTCGCCACTTCTGATTCCGAACTGAAAGATTCT
>CANRNK010000021.1 GCA_947631985.1 uncultured Lachnospiraceae bacterium
ATTAAAGTCTACCCCTCCTACTATTGTATATCCAGCAAGATTAAATCCCTCACTTAATCCACCACACCCACAAAACAAATCTATTACTCTTGGCATCTTATTCCTCCATCAAATTAATCTTCGTCTACTATTTCTGCTATGTCAGAAATATCACACCTAAGTGCCTCGCATATTTTTACTAGTATATCCGTATTCACATTTTCATTTCGCCCTAACTTGGATAGTGACGTTGAACTGACTCCTGCCATTTCACATATATCTTTCTTTTTCATATCTTTGTCAATTAGTAGCTTCCATAATTTTTTATAACTAAGCTTCATATTCTTACTCCTATGCTGAGTCCTAATCATTTAAATATCTAGTTGCTATGTATCTATCTTCTTCTAAAGAAAAATTATCTTCTACTTTTCCAAGTGTCTCATAAAATTTGGGTTTTCCATTTGATAATGCCTGATAAACTCTGTATAACTTATAGTCATTATCATTGTCCGCTGAAAATTGGACCTCTTCCCTTGATATAAAAAATGGAGTTTCTGCATTTCCTTTTGTTGTTTTCACTTCAATAAATACTTTACTACCTGTTGCTGGATCGTACGAAATAATATCACATGGATATGCATTTCCATATTCTTCTTTTCTGCTATTTGTAGTAAATACTTTATCCTCTATGTCTGTAATTCCAAGCGCTTCCAACTTTCCTTTTTCATAATCAAGAACTAATTTTTCACCTAGATCGCCAGTTAACTTGTTTTCTTTATTTGATTTATTAAAATCATGATTCTTAGCTCCAGTTGAACTGGTGATAACTCTGCTTTTTCTTTTTTTTCGTTCCGGAGCATCTGCTTTTTCTAATGTTACCTTTGCATTTAATATTTCTTCTACTTCCTCAATATCTTCACCTAACACATCTTCATAATCACTTATTGATGAATCTACTTCTGTAAAAATCTTCATATCTCTAAGTAATTTGTATCCTTCAGTGGTTAGTTTTTTATCATTACCGATTAATTTCAGATTTCTAAGCATAGCTATTGGTTGTTGAATATATGTAACATCCATCAAATCATTATCTTTAGTATAATTACAGCAACTAATCAATGCTCTCTTTTCTTTCTCCGTTGGTATCACTGACGAATTTGAATAATTTGGCAAATAGCCTAATTGACAATAAAGAAATAATGCGGTAATAACTGTATTTTTCCATAATGTCATATTGGTAGAATCTGTGTTTTTCAATGCTGATATTAAATACTTTCTTGCAAATTCTGGAAGTTCTGTGTATTCCATTAATTTAATTGTAGGATTATCTAATTTAAATTTTCTATATTTATTTCGCAATTTTATACCGTTATCGCTTAATAATAAAACAGCTCTATCTCTGTCTTCCCATGATGTATCACTCAGCTCAAAATTTGTTATAACTCTTTCATGCTGTACATAAGAGGAAGCGCCTCTCCATCCAGTAGATAGAATGGCATTTGCTTTTATAATATAATCCTCTGTTGCATTAGAAAATAAATGCATCATTTTATTTAAAGAGGTTAGATTTCTATATGTTTTCTTTCCTGGTTTGTATTTTGCTTCAGATAAAAACTTATAATTATCAGCATAAAATTTAGTGAAAGCTTCTCTTGCAAAAATCACAATCTTTTGTTTTTCTTTATTGGTCATAAATGCCTCCTATAGTGCAATATGTTTTCGAGTATAAGCAAACTATCTCATGTTTAGTTTACCCTATTACTTTATGTTTTTCAATAATAAATTGCGTTTTCACGTAATTTATTACGGCTGTATTTGATTTAATATCCGTTCTTCACCCTGTAGCCAGGGTATTAACATCCTCACAAGACCTTTTATTCCCTAAGAATATATCACTCAAAAATGAAAATAGCTCTTCATAGGCTTGTCATACTTGACTGTCGAGAAGCATGAAACAAATTAACAAATACCTATAGAAAGCTACTATTCTTATATTTCACAAACCTGCGAGCAGTGCATGTAGGCGCCTACCATGCATTTTCTCGTTGGAGGGTTAACCCCCAATCCCCCTGGAACATCCATCTTCGATGGCTGAGCTACGCACTCACACGTGAGCGCTAGATACAAGTACAAAATCATGAAAACAAAAAAAGAGGGCAACCACCAAAATGTAAATCTTGATGATTGCCCAATAATTATCTGCTACGTTCTTTCTCTTTTTGTTTCTTCTGCTCCTGGTCTTCTCTTTTATTTTCTCCCAGAATCATATCAATGTTATGCTTTGCTGTTACATAGTCTTGCATATCTTTTTTTGCCTGGCGATACTCGGAATATGCCTTTTTCTTTTCTACCAGTATCTCAGAATATGCAGCATTCAATTCTTTCACTCTCGGAAGTTTTCCATTTCTTTCACTAAACGCTTTTTTTGCTGCCTTATGAATTGTAATCTCTTCTCGATGTGCTTCATAAAACTTTTTACTGTATCCTGACTTTCGATATTTCTCATTCACATCCTTTGTTTTGGAGTAATTAAAAATGTGCGTTTTCAAAACCTGTATCTCTGCTAATCGCTTTTCTGCATCCTTAATGGTAGTTGTCAGATTAGAAAAGGTGGAAGAAGCAGAACTTGCTCTTTCCGTAAGTGTAGCATAATCTCTTACATCATGCTCCTGTAAAAATAGCAATGCCTGAGATAATTGTTTGATGTTATAGACCTTAGCCCATTTCTCATAGCCTCCACCTTTTCCTTGTCTGATTTTTTCCTGAATATCTATCAGCAAATCAAAATCACGTTTTTTGTTTTTGGAATACTTCGCATTATCCTTGCGTTCTGATGACTGCGCTTTTTCTCCTGAAATAATTTTTATCAAATCATCAGATGCATATCCATCTCCAAGTGACTTGAATCTAATAAACCTTTTCTGACCTTTTCCTCGAACTGCGGGATTCTTCCCTAGCTTGATTTCATATCCCTGTTCCATCAAAAGTTTTAGAAATTCATCAAAGGCTTTTGGCTTTTCTAATAATGCTACATCGATATCCGCACAGATTACAGATCGAAAAGTTTCTTTCTTAGGATATGGATCTCTCTTTGCTCTCTCACTCGGTTTTCTTGGTTCGATTACCGACAGACCATTTTCAAGACAGATTATATCGCTAAGTTTCTGTAAAGCTAATGCTATAAACCAATAATCACGGAATTTTCTGTCACACGCAAGATTCGTAGAATTAAAAATAATATGATTATGAATATGTGCTTTATCGATGTGTGTTGCTACGATATACGCATGATTACCTTTCGTAAATCGTATTGCGGTTTCATATCCAATACGGTTTGCTTCTTCTGGTGTAATCTCTCCCGGTTTGAAAGATTGGCGGATTTGATATGCAATGATATCTCCCTTTGGTTTTCTTCCTGTTATTCTTAAGTATTCTCTTTTTGATTCTGCAAATTCTTTATCTGCGATTTCTGCGTTACATGCATAAGATGAAACAAGCTCACCACGGCCTGTCTTCTCTTCATTCTTTGCATAATCCACTCTGTCCTTTAGACACTGCGCAATTGTCTTTCCTTTGTTCTGATGCATTACAATCAATCTTGTTGCCGCCAACTTCTCACCTCATTCCTACACTTACATAATTTCTGATAACCGGTCTAATACACATCCCATCAGTTGTAAGATTTCCCCTTGACTCTTTTTCAATTCCATAACATCCTCATAATAAATGCTCCCTGTCTCATTTGCTTTTTTAACATATTGATTCAGATTATTACTATTGATTTTAAGAAGCCTAAGAATTTCTTTTACATCTGTCATGTCCATCTGAATGATATAACCATTTAATGCAATTTTTCTAACATAGGCACTTAGATTTCTCATACCTGTCAACTTCATTCGTTGAATGATCTGCTCCTTATCCTCTTGCGTCAGATGAACATGAAGTCTGTGATCCATGTAGTCCATATCAACACAACTCCCTGTCCGGACACAATAATTTTGGTTTACGTTCCTTTTCTTCCAATGGAACTTTCAATTTATCAAGCACAGAAGTCTTCGCTTCTTTTTCTGCAATAGTCTCTTCAGAAAGATTATTAATGATACCATCCAACTGATTATCATTCTGCTCAATCATATCCTCAAGACTTCTAAGTGGATTTGCACTTGAATTAAATCCAGGCAGCTCCTTGAATCCAAATGAATCCACAAAGTAGTATTTTACGTCCTCCTGTCTTTTAAGAGCAATTACATCGCTAACAGAAAGGCTATGTCCTCTGAAATCCTCAGGTTTGTCCGTATTGAATTTCACATATAAGTTTTCACAAATAATAGATGAATCCGTTACCTGTGTTGTAAATGGCCCTGCATATATGGTGTCGTAGAAATTAATTTCCGGTAACTGCCCCTGTCTTTCAAATGCATCGTAGGACATAAAGCAAAGATTATTCACTTCTTCAATTCTTTTTAGCTGCAGTATTGCATATCCATCACCTGCAGAATCTAAAAATGCCTCCAGGATTTCTCCTGAGGCACCACCATTTACTTCATCCCATTTGATATTTTTATTTCCCATATTATTATCGTTCCTTTCCTTTGCTTCTATTTTCGAATTCCAGATTGAATTGTATTCTTGCATTATCCTCTACGGACATTACCACTGTTGTATCATAGGTCTTTCCTGTTTTTACTGACTTACATTTTTTCAATTTCACTTTTCCATCCTTTAACAGCGACTGTGCAACCGCCTTATTCATTTTCTTTCCAAGAGAATCGAAGAAATGATTATCCTTCCATAATGCAAACTTGCATTCTCTTTGCTCACAGAAAAATCCTTTTGCGTTATCAATCACACTTGCACCACAACAAGGACACACTCCCACAGGTTCATATCCGGAATGCATTAATGCATCTGCATCCTCAATTACTTTATAAGTTTTTACCAGATTAGAAATCATCTCTTCAATCTCATCCATGAATTTTGTTGCTGTATAATTCTGGTGTTCTATCTCGATTAGCTTTTCTTCCCAATCTGCTGTCATGGATGGTGACTGAATCTGTTCCGGCATTACCGTAATCAGTGCTACCCCCTTAGGAGTCGGAATCAGATACTTTGTTTTCTTATCTCCTTTTCTTTCCACGAAACCAGTTCTCACAAGCTTCTCGATAGTACCTGCTCTGGTTGCCGGTGTTCCGATTCCCTGATGTTCTGCCTCATCCGGCATCTCATCTGCGCTTGCATGCTCCATTGCGCTAAGAAGAGTATCCTCTGTAAAATGTTTCTTAGGAGAAGTCTTTCCTTCCTTCAATTCTGGTTTTTGTACTGGAAATGTTTTTCCCTGATCAAAGACTCCCTGTAAAATAAAGTCTTTATTACGTTCCATCTCATCTCCATCCGAAGCTGATGATTCTGTTTTTAAACCAATCACCCAGCTCTCGATTTCTTTCCAGCCCATATCAGAAATAACCTTGGCTTTTGCTTTAAAGATATGGTCAGCACATATAAATTCTAATTCTGTTTCCTGGCTGATACATGGATTTCCAATGCCTGCTAATAATCTAGCTGTAATCAGTTTCAAGATTTTCTGTTCTCCAGAAGGAAGTTCTCCGTAATTAACCTCTGCAACATTCACGGTTGGAATAATTGCATGGTGGTCACTTACCTTTTTACTATTGATGACCTGATTGCTGTTCATGACCAGATTCTTGGTATATCCAAATTTACCTCCCATCTTTAAAGCCAGATTCGTAAGTGAAGCTTCTATATCCTCTGTTAGAAATCGGCTGTCCGTTCTTGGATAGGTTACAAGTTTTTTCTCATATAGACTCTGGGTGTAATCCAACGTCTGCTGCGTTGTAAATCCCATCATTCTATTGGCATCTCTCTGCAAACTGGTAAGATCATAAAGTTGTGGCGCCTTCTCCTTCTTTTCAGTTATTGCATTTTTTGCAACTACCGCATTCTTCGCATCCTGAATTTTCGATAACAGTATTTCTGCATCCGTTTTTTCTTTAAAACATTCACTAACTGCTGCCACTCCACCCACATGAATTCCTACTGAATAAAATGGTTCCGAGGTAAATCCACTAATCTCCGCTTCCCTGGTTACTAACATTGCAAGGGTTGGTGTCATAACTCGTCCCACATTTAAGGTCTGTCCATATAGGGTTGAAAAAAGCCGGGTTGCATTCATCCCGACGATCCAATCTGCACGTTCACGGCAAATTGCTGCCTGATACAGTGCCTCATATTCAGTTCCTTTTTTTAGATTCGCAAATCCTTCAACAATAGCTTTGTCTTCCATGGAAGATATCCACAATCGTTCGTATGGTTTTGTGCATCCAGCCTGATCGTAGACAAGTCTGAAAATCAGCTCCCCTTCTCTTCCGGCATCAGTACTTTCCACTAGACTCTCCACATCATCACGTCTCATTAAATCCTTCAAGATCTTAAACTGTTTCTTCGTGGCATCTGATATATGATATTTCCATTCTTCTGGTAGGATTGGAAGATCTGCATATCTCCATTTCTCATATTTTTCATCATAGCTTTCTGGCTGTGATAATTCTACTAAGTGCCCCACGCACCAGCTGACCAGATAACCGCTTCCTTCTAAGTATCCATCTTCTCTGTTTGTTGCACCTATTACTTTTGCAATAGATTGTGCCACTGATGGTTTCTCTGCAATTACTAATTTATACATTCACGCCCTCCTATCTTCCTGTAGAACCAAATGCATCGGTTCCACGTTCTTTCCAAGATTCATAGGTAAATTCTGGAATCACTACTGGTAAAATAACCAGCTGTCCAATCTTATCCCCTGCTTTTATTTCATAACTGTCTCTGCTCACATTAGAGATAATGGCATGAACTTCTCCCTCATATCTTGAATCTATCGGAGGAAGCTCACACACAATGCCAAGCGTACTAAGTCCACTACGCGGAAAAATATATCCTGCATATCCATCTGGTATTCTGACACCAAACCCTAATGGCAGTTTGCTGATCTGCCCTGGTTTAAGAACCTGACTACATGGACTAAATACATCTGCACCTGCATCATTATCATGAGCTCTCACTGGACTCCTTCCACCAAAATCAATTAGCTGTATCTTCATGTTGTTCTCCTTCCTCCGTTTCAAATTGTCCCGTATCTAGAATCTTCGGAAAATCTACGCGGATAATGTCGATTACTGTCATAATAGGCAGAATACTTTTCCCGCAAGTCATCTTTCCTTCTTCACAGATTCCATTCATACAGTAAGGTCCACAATCAGAGAACAGTTCAGTATTCTGACTGATTAACTGCTCCCAAATCCGAAGCATTACATATCTGGTTTCTGCTGTATTTCTTCTACAGGTTCTCTGATGAATCATGTGTTTCCACTGATACGGGGTTGCACTAATCAGGAGAATATTTCTCATGCCTTGTGGTGCACAATATCCCGCAGAATCATTATCTACACCTACCTCTACCATCTCCTGGTAACGCTGCATAGCCTCTTTGCTCTGGTTAATATAGATTTCTTCCTGGGGACTATCTAACAGTTCATATGGAACCACGAAATCTTCCACCCCTGAATAATCGCTGTACTGCAAGCTCGCTGACATATATTTCACTTCATTTTGATGTCTTGTAATCTGTGCCAAAAATCTTCTGGAAGCTCCAACTACTACAACATTGATCACAGAAAACTTTTGTATCGTTGGATGTGGTAACTTCACCAAGTTCTTCACGGTAGATCTTTCATATGGTTTTTCATACAGGCCCATAAAATCATCAAGGCAGGTAATCTGATGACCTCGCTGTGTTAATCTAGCTGCACATACCATCAGTTTCTCTGCCTGATCAATAGATTCTGGATTAAGAATCTTTACTTCGATTTTTCTCATAAGACTCCTCCTCGACAATTGCTTTCAGAATGAACAAATAATTGATTGTATCTGTAATTTTTTCATCCCATTTTTCTATTGGATAATCTGCTTTATCCATACACATATCTGATATGGAAATCAGATGTTTTGATAACATTCCCATAAGTGCTGCTTTTGGCGTTATATTCATCATGATAGCTGCTTTTTTGAAATGTCTTAATCTGTCTAACTTCGTATTCTCTAATGGATCAGAAGTATATTCTTCCCCCTTTGATCTGAGAATTACATCGCACATCTCCATCTGCGATATGAGAACATTATTAAATTGTTCCTGTGTCATACTAAGCTCTCTCCTCCTTCGCTTTTGTAACCTTTGGTTTCTTAGCTTGTGCCTTTTTCTTGCTTTCCTCCTTCAGCTTTCCCTTTACAGAAGTTCTTTTCTTAGGATCCTTCTTTTCTGGTTCCTCTGCTTTTCCTGACTGATTATTCACTCTGGTAAATCCATTTGATTCTGCATTTTGAGTAATCTTTTCTACCAGACTACTTACCAATGAATCCACTGGTCGCTTTTCTACCGATGATGGAGTTGTGCCTTTTTCGCCTAACAGATTCTCTCCATTAAAATTGAATTCTCCGTCATCTCTTTTTGCTGTAGTAAGAAGTTCTTTCCCCAACTGCTTAATCTCATCCTCTGAATGCACCTCTGTTTGAAGGAAATTTTCTATTTTGTCCTGAATCTCTATCACGGCATCCTTTGTAAGATTGGAATCGATATTTAAAGATGATGCATATTCTCCGATCATCAGATTTCCTCGATCCTGATCTTCCATATAGATTTTCGTGAACGTATCTGCTCCTAATGCAATTCTTTCTCTCACATGCTCTAATTCTGTATCAATGGAAGTAATCATTTCTGCTGCTGTCACTCTGATGGTATCTAAGGATTTCTTTAATTCTGGAAGTTGCTTCCCTTCGGACCATCCTGCCACATAACCAAAAGAATAATCTGATGTATTAATTCCGTAATGCTGGCATACCGCATAAGCTACACTTTCTGCTTCTACTTCCTTACTATTTCTGCTCTGGGTTACATCAAGGATGTTGATATCCTCTTTTGCATGGAGCTTCTGATGCGCCATTTCATGAATCGCTGTTTTTACAGTCTGCACTTCACTCATGCCATCCTGAATTGCAATTCTTTTTTCTGTCTGATGATAAAAGCCCTTGGCTCCGCTATCGATATCTTCAAAATAAATAGGAACAGGACATACCGTTTTTATAGCTTCCATCAAAGTGCAATATCCTTCTATATTGCCGACTAGCTCATCCACACCAATACTTGGAATCTCTTTTCCATCTGTCTGTGAAATATCGAAGGTACGCACCACCCTAAAGGCTTTCATAGTAATATCTACCGTTTCCTTTACCGGTTCTCCATCGTGATCTACAATCGGCTGGCCTGTTGCTTTATCCAACTTATTCTGCTCACGCTGAATAGTATATGGAGATGGAGCTAAGATTTTAATCCCCTTCTCTCCTTTTTTGACATATCGCCCCATAGATTTCCAACCTGTGAAACTCTGGCACATCGAAGCTTTACCTTCTGTTTGAATAGCGATTAAGAGCATATTGTTAAGGGAATACGTTGGAAGCTTTGCCATAACATCTAAGAATCTTTTATAATCCTCGCTGTTAAATATCCCCTGTACTCCTTGCTCTAACTGCGTCATGACATCTTTTAGCTGCTCTGACTGTTTTTCCCTGGATTCGATTATCTGTAATTTTTTCTCAATGGTCTCTGGCACCTTACCTATAATCTCTTTCTCCGGGAACTGATGAATCATTTCTGCAATAGCAAATTGCGCTTTCCCATTTTCTCCAATATCTGGTACATATCCGAGAATATCTACATCGATTCTTTTTGCTGTCATAATATCTATTTCTGTAAATAATTCAGGAGCCTCGGTATCAGTTACTCTTACTGCTATTGTTGGAATTCCATTCATTCGATCTGGTGGAATCTGATTAAATAGTTCAATCGCTTCCTTCAGCGTTGCTACATTCTCATGAAGTTCTCCAAGATTATGAAACTCTCCACATTCTGCAACCGTAAAGCTCACGACTCTCTTACTTTCCGTTTTATCTAGTTTAGTCATAGTTGCTGTTTCAGCCACTTTCATTCCCTCCAATTCTATTTTATCGATGTCCTCTGTAAACTGCATATTAGAGAATGGAATCGTTCCTTTTTCCTGAAATGAATAGTATTTATCCTTCGCACCTACAATGACATGATCAATTAACTTAATACCCATAAGAGAACATACTTGATTCATGCGATCTGTTATTATGACATCCTCTTTACTTGGATTCATATTTCCTGACGGATGAAAATGAGCCATCAATATAGAAGATGCATTTGACAAAATTGCTGTTTTCATTACTTCTCTTGGATGTACAATACTTTGATCTAACGCACCCATGCTGACAATATTCATACTAATTGGCTGCAAATTACTTTTCAGATTCACTATTGCAACCACTTCTCTGTCATACTCATGAAAGGTATCCGCAAGCAATTGAATCACTGCCTGTGGATTATTTAGTGGAACTTCACTGACAAGAGGTGGCATATCTACCATCCGTATTGCTACCTGTCTTAAATCATGCTTCCATTTATTCTCCATTCGAACCACCTATAGGAACGCTCACACTAAAGTCCTGATTTTTATAGGTTTTCAGCTTTTCTAATACGGACTTTGGTGTGGAAACCTTTTCTTTTTCACGAAGATGTTTCATTCCTTCCACATAATTTACATATCTTGTTTTTCTTGCCATTGGCACTGTCCTCCTTCATTTTTTTCATAGAAAAAAAAGCATACGGAATTTCTTCCATACACCTTGTTATCTATTTGTTACTATTCAGTTATTTTTAAACAAATTGGGATTTTATCATTCAAACTATTTTTCATTTACAAGTTTTGCTGTCATATGCTCGATCTCTATTGCAAGCATTTGAACATGATTAAATGCAGGACTAGTCATTTCTGATTCAACCTCTTCTTGGTTTGGATAGTACTTGGAAGCCATTTTCCTTAATCTATCTTCTATCACAGTTTTGTCATCAACAAACTTTACTTTACCAAAAACAATAACACTTGTTGAATTCCATTCCCAATTTCCATCTTTTTTGAATCCTTGATTCCATGTAGAAAAACATACTTTGTCACACTTCTTAATTGCATCAATCTTATGTCCTTCTTTTGCTCCATGAAAATAAATACAATTATCTTTTTCATCATAATAAAAATTGATTGGAATTGTATATGGATATCCCTCATCCCCAATTACTGAAAATGCTGCTCTTTTTTCTTCTGTTAATATTTTTTTACATTCCATATCTGATACTTGCTGTTTGAATCTTCTCATTTTACGAAACATTTTGGTCTTGTCTCCTTTATAGCTACTTATTTTTAACGTAAGGACCTTTCTATCTCTACATTCATATGAATCCATTATACCATTACAGTACCATACGTTCCATGAAGATTTCTGATTATTCTTCCTTTGCTTCCTCCGCATCAAAATCCTCTTCGATTTCTTCATCCTTGAATTCATCCTCGTCCTCATCTAAATCCAAGATAATATTGTCATCCTCATCAGAATAATCTAAATCTGGATCAGGTCCTGGTGCAGAAGACTTTGCTTTCTTAGAACTCTTCATGTATAAGAATCCACCAATACCACCAATGGTTACAATCAGCACCAATGCCATCACTCCAATAGGTGATTTTTTTCCCTTTTCAGGTTCCTTCACTTCTTCCGGGGTAGGTTCCTCAGTTGGCTCTTCTGTTACCTCACTAGATTCTTCCGTAGTACCTGCAATAGATTCTACATAAGCTTTCGCATCCTCATCGTCCATCAGTTTCAAAAGATCTGATTCATCAACCATATTTAAGAAATGGACTGTCTCATCTCCTTCATCATCACGATCGATAATGATATAGAAGTAATTTCCTGTCTTTGTTACAACAGTAATAAACTGCTTGCCACCGGCCTCAATGGATCCGTAATCATCCACCAAATTCAGATTTCCATCTGGTGTAAGTGGTCCAAAGTTTTCTTCCACTACTGTCTCTTTTTCCTGTTCTGTACCCTGGCACATTGTAATGTCCTCCTTACATACTGGACAATCCGAATTTACTTCATCCTCTGTACATTTTACTTCACAGTTACATTCTGGAACCTGTGCGAAGGCTGTCATTGGTGTAATTCCAATAAATAATGCAGATACTATAGCAAGAGCACCTGCAAGTTTTATTTTCATTTTAGTTTTCATCATCTTCATATTCCTCCATATCTTCCTCTAATTCATCATCGGTTTCTTTCTTATCAGTTGCGCTAGTTGTACTACTCATATAGGATGGCTGTGTCTGTCCTGTAAAAGCTGTTCCAGCACCTGGTAACTGTCCGGATGCCGCCATCTGTAAGAACTGTGCAACCTGTTCCGGTGTAAGTTTTAAAGCACTTACATCTGCTAATACTTGAGAATTTTCTGCTTCACGAAGCTTATCCTCTGCCTGTTTCACTTTTGCTTCGGCATCTGCTCTACGCTGTCTTGCTCTATCAAGATCTGCACGAAGTTTATCTAATTTTTCATACATTGCAATTCCTCCAATTCTTTAAAAAAGCAGCTCCCTTTTTCAGAGAACTGCTACTACATAGTTTTAATTTATTCTTCCATAACACATAAAATGATTCTGCCAGTAAGTTGTATTTACAGATGCATAATGGATAGGATTTCCACAATGAATCATCATTCCATTTCCCACATAGATGCCTACATGACTTGCACCACTGGTTGTATAGGTTCCCTGAAAGAAAATCAGATCTCCCGGTCTTGCTTCCGATGGCGATACTACTGTGCATTTACCACGTAGTCCATTGGCTGTCTGTCTTCCCATGCTCCATCCATTTCCGCAATGGTTTAATACATAGCTTACAAATCCAGAACAATCAAAGCTGGTACTTGGTGAAGAACCACCCCATACATAAGGATATCCCAGATACTTTTCTGCCTCTCGAATCATATTGGCAAACCTCTGATCTGTAAGTACCTCTGGTGGAATATCATAATCCTGATAATCTCCCGGATTGACTTCTGAATAGATATCATCGCCAAACAGACCTGCTTTATTTCCATAGGTTTCTAACAAAAGCTCATATCTTTGCATCTGATCTGCTGTAAGCCCAAGTCCTCTGATTACCGTGTTCAACGTATTATTTACAAGTGTTGTCTGTAAAATATAGTAGTTATACTCTACTTCTACCTCATAGGTATAGCTCTCGCTACTCGTAGTTCCATCGGCATGATGTACTGTTCTATGACCTGTTCTCGTTTCTGTCCTTGTTCTGACTTCCACGATAGTTTGAAATGTCAAGGTATATTGGCTCTGATAGATACTTTGAATCTTTGCCTGAACCTCTGCTCTGGTATAGTCCTCATATAAAACAGTTAATACCGCTGCAAGCTGAAATGGATTGTGACCAATCTCTGCTAACGTATATCGATATTCATCATAGCCAGGATGGTCTTGCGGTACTCGGTCCAATGTATTATGAAGTTCTGTCTCAAACTGGGTATAATCCCTGTCTACTGCCAAGATATCAGAATCCTGTGCTGTAAAACTAGTTCCGATTGTTATATTACTGGTTCCACCAATCATCATAGAACAGGAAGTAAGTGAACCTGATATCACTACTACAACAATCAGAATCACTGCAAGAATCAGCAATAGTTCTGGATGTTGATGTAAAAACTCCGTCACATATTCCACCATGCGACCAACTAGATCTTCTGCTTTATCCGTGAACCACTTGCTGACATTTCCAAAGGTATTTGCAGCTTCTTTCGACTGCTGTTTAAAAGCATGCTCTGTGATTTCCTTCTTTATGGCTTTTTTCTGCGCAGCTTTTGACAACACATTAGAACCTTCCCCTGCAGTTTTAGCTTCCTTTGCTCCCTTAGCTCCCTGTACCGAATCCAGATGTTCATTTCGATTATGAAGCTTTTGACTATAATTCTTTGCTTTTCTGTTATGAAGGGATTTTCTCACATTTCGAACCCCTGTCTCAGTAAGCTGCATTCCAGAATCTAATGCATCTGTTCCAGAATTGTGATCTTCATTCTGGATGATAGTCTGATGTGCCTTGGCTGCAAGCGCTATTTCCGCATAGATCTTCTTTCTGCCCTGAGTCTTCATTTTCTTAAGCTTTTTAGCTTCCTCTTTAGTCAGATTGTTGTCTTTCCTCTT
Source organism: uncultured Lachnospiraceae bacterium (assembly GCA_947631985.1). GTDB lineage: Bacteria > Bacillota > Clostridia > Lachnospirales > Lachnospiraceae > SZUA-378. The sequence continues at coordinate 14,163 of CANRNK010000021.1, forward strand.
ATGTCGCAATTTCTTACGATAGCTTTCGGAAGCTGATGCCTCATTTTTCAGATTATCAGCATGGACTCTCTGCTTCGGATCCTTATCCTGACTTCCCTCTGCTCTCCTGGCGGCCCTCTTCGATTCTTCTCTCGTGTAATACTCTTCATTCATTTATCATTCTCACCTTTCCCATAACAATTATTATTTCTGAGTCTAGATCACTTCCGACAATCTGGTTGTCATGATACGGTATAGTTCTGTATCAGTAGGGAATCTGTCCACGAATGGAAGTATTACGTTTCCGTAAAATAAAAGCCCTTCACCTTCTCCCGAATGTGTAACATACGAAAGCTGATGAGGACTGATATTTAACTGCTTTGCTAAGATCTGTCGATCTCCCACTGCCTGATTCAGCATATAGATAAAATCGCTATTTTCAAAGATATTCTCCACTTCCTTTGAAGCAAGTAAATCCTTAACGTTCTGGGTGATACCTGTCGGAATACCTCCCCATTTTCTGAATCGCTTCCAGATTTCTACGGTATAGGCTGCTGTCTGATCTTCACGAAGAAGGAGATGCATTTCATCCATGTAATATCTGGTAGAACGCCCCTGGCTTCTGTTCTCTGTAACTCTTCCCCATACCTGGTCCTGAACGACTAACATGCCAATCTTTTTTAACTGCTTTCCTAGATCTTTGATGTCATAGCAAACAAGTCTGTTGGTAAGCTCCACGTTGGTTCTGTGGTTAAATACATTCAAAGAACCATGCACATAGATTTCGAGTGCAGTTGCTACATGCTTTGCTTCCGGTTCATCCTGGGTAAGAAGTGCATTATAGAGATCTTCTAATACCGGCATGCTATCCTCTCTCGGATCTTCAAAATATTTCTGATAGATCTGTCTGATACAACGGTCGATAACAGTTTTCTCTACTGGTTGCAGACCTTCCTTAGATCCTACAATTAATTCACACAAAGACAAAATAAAATCTGCCTTTAATGCAATCGGATTGTCGTCATCAGAATAATTCATATTGATATCCATTGGATTGATGAACTGATCTGATGTAGGGCTGATCTTAATTACCTGTCCCCCAAATCTAGTTACAAGTGCTGAATACTCTGACTCTGGATCCGAGATAATAACATCATCATCTGTTACAAGGAAAGCATTAGCAATTTCCCTTTTCGCGCTAAAGGACTTACCAGAACCAGGTGTGCCAAGAATCAGCCCATTTGGATTCTTTAATTTCTTTCTATCCACCATAATCAAATTGTTTGATAATGCATTTAGTCCATAATACAAAGATTCCTTTCCACCCTGGAAAAGTTCCTGCGTTGTAAAGGGTACGAAAATAGCCGTACTGCTAGTGGTCATACCTCTCTGTATCTCAATCTGATTACTTGCAAGTGGCAAAGTACTCATAAGGCCCTGCTCCTGCTGATAATCTAATCGAATCAGATTACAGTTATGCTTCTGTGCAATGGAAGCTGCCTGGAACACATTATTTTCAAGCTCCTGCTTTGTTCTTCCCACATTCATTACTAAGAATGAAAGCAAGAACATTCTTTCATTTTGAGACTGTAATTCTTTTAATAATGCTTTTGCATCTCTTCCATAAGTTGCAAGATCAGATGGGATGATATCCATATCATAACCTGCTCGCACTGCTTTTTTCTGCTCTTCAATCTTAGATCTATCCAGTTCTGTAATCGTATGCTTCACCGTCTTAATTGCCTGATTCTGATCTACAGACTGAATATGCATGGTTACAATCTGGCTGGATTCCATCCCAAGAAAGTCTGCCAGCATTCTGTCGCTGATATCAGAAGCGTCAATGGATAAGAAACTCATACTTCCATACATCTCTCCCACCTGAAATATTCTTCCTGTAGAAAATGCAAAGCTGCTAGGTGCAATAAAGTCTTTTACGGATAATCCTGATTTTACAAGATACTTCCAGTCAAAGTTGAACTTCTCTCGATCACCAATATGGAGCTGTCTGTGCATCAATTCTAATCTGTCATACCCATTCATGGTTCTTGCCATAACTCCAATTCTTTTGAAATTATTCAGAATATCCACTTCGATATGAGTTAGTCTAGGTTTTGCTACTTTCATGGATTCTGCATGAATTCCGAAAGTCAGATACTTTGTCTTAGTAAGACCATTATTACCAGCTTCCATCTGTCGAAGCAATACTCCTGAATACTCATCCCTAACATCGTTAAAGTTATCTTTCTTATGACCAATCGCAATGTTTTTCTCAAACTCCGCTGCATCTGTTGCCAGATTCATAAAGCTGAGTTCAAAGTGAATGGAACTATCAAAGAAATTAAGGAAGGAACACCATTCCTCAAAGATTTCTGTCTTGTCCTCCTGTAATGCCAACTGATAGTTAATATCCTGGAACTGAACCGTCTTTGTATAATAATCCTGACCCACACGGCAGATTCCATCTGGAAACATTCGATCAAGTGGAATTGTCTGCTGCGCGGTTCTTGGTGTACCATCATTTTTCTGTGCATTTTTAATTACTTCTCGCACCTGCATCTGTTCTGCCTTGGTAAGTCCCTTAGGCATTGCAAATTCTCTAGTGCTTTGTTCTTTCTTCTTTAGAATTTTGAACAATTCTGTCTACCTCCTTCTCTGCCTGCGCCTGTCTTTCAAGTGCTGCATAATAGTTATCCGTCTTATACGGGCGAATCTTTGGCCTGATAAAAATAGCCTGTATCATATGATTCAAAATGACTTCTAAGGGTTGTCCGTTTTTTTCATACATTGCCAGAAAGAAAAATGGCATCATAATGACCATCATCCCCATAACCGCTGTATTTACTTTTGTGATTTCCTTTAATAAGAAAAAGGATGGCACACCGATTAGGACTGCCACCCCAAAACAGATCAACTGTCTTTTTGTCAGATTGAACATCACCTTACTTTTTACTTTTGTAAGGTCCCTTGGGACACTTATATAAGATGCTGCCATGTCTTTTTTCCTCCTTAATGAGCATGAAGAATGCTCTTTGCGACTGCTCCTGTCTTAAACAAGGTAAATGCTAATAGAATTGTGAATCCCATTACCTTCCATAAAGAGCCTATAATGTCTGATGAAAATGCTACTGACTGAATTAGAACTGCATAGATACCTACGCATACCATAATCAGGAATCCCTGGAATCCCAGAGCAAATAATGATCTCACATAGTTCTGTCCCATCATGCTCTGTTCCTTATTTCCAAAGGTTGCAAATGGAATTGGTGCCATACTTACCATCAGATAAATCTCAATCATACGTCCATTGATAATGACAAATATAATGGCTGACAGAATATACATCAGGAACTGCACAATAAAGGACTGTAAAAAAATTGCAAATAATGGACCTAACTCCATCGCCTCTATTGTTGTCTGCATTGTTGCAATTGTACTTGCATCAATCGCTGTACTTCCCTGAATAATTCCACCAGCCTGATTGACCACTGTTTGCGATACATCAAATACTGCCATCGTAAAATCAAATGTATGAGTGATCAATTCTACTGCCACAAAGGTTTTGAAAATCCACTTCCAGATAAACCATGTTTCAAAGCTTGCCAGATTGTTATAGCTGATAATCAGCTGAATCAATTCATAACAAGCAATGAAGGTTAATATAATGCCTGCAATTGGCATGATTACGGTCTCTGATAAATTTCGGACCATGTTAAAAATCGAGGGCATATATCCTGATGGTGTTTGAGCAACATCCGTTGCTATCTGACCAACCTGATCATTCACCGAAGCAAATGTGTTGGTCAGATTATTCATAATTCCTGATACTAGGACTCCTTTAAGCCAGTCTGTAATCTGCTGAATTATGCTGTCCAAATGCTACCTCCTTAAAATAAGCCTGAAAGTAATGGTACAAGAGTTGTTCCAATAAGGGCTACTCCGCCACCGGCCATTAACTGTTTCATACCCTGTGATTTTGCTCCAGGATTATCGTTACCATATCCTTCCATAAGGTTAATTGCTCCCCAGATTCCAAGACCTGCTCCAAGTGCTACTACTAATGTCTGTAATGTTCCTACCGCTGATGTAAAAAATGCCATAATGTTAATCCTCCATAATTTGTTTAGTTGAAATGAGCCAGAACTATCCGCCCTGGCTCCATGTTGTTATTTAGTTACTTATTCTGCGTGATCCTGCCACGCACTTTCTTAGAAAAGACCAGAAAGTAATGGTACAAGGGTAGTTCCAATAAGTGCTACACCACCGCCAGCCATAAGCTGCTTCATACCCTGAGACTTTGCACCTGGGTTATCATTACCGTATCCTTCCATAAGGTTGATTGCTCCCCAGATTCCAAGACCTGCTCCAAGTGCTACTACGAGTGTCTGTAATGTTCCTACCGCTGATGTAAAAAATGCCATAATTGTTTCCTCCATAAAATGTGTTGAGTTATTAGTTTCTTTTCGTGATATAAATTTCCTTTTGCCTTTGACCAAAGGCGGTTAATTACAAATCCAGACCTTGTGCACAGTTCTGGAAAATACGGCCGTACTTGCCCTTCTTTTAATTCCGGGCATATAAAAAGCTCCTTTAAAACTGACCTTTATCGCCAGAATCAAAAGAGCTAATTACTCGTTTACTGCGATGACTTCAAATTCGTCATCTGCTTTTAATATGAAGTTGTTTTTTCTTTTGAGGTACTTTTCGATATTGAACCAGTTCCTCTTATCATAATCTGCTGTCATCCTATAGTTTGGATGCTGTGTCAGATCGTATTTATCAGATAGAAATGGTCTTACACCACGGACCTGGACAATACATTTGCCTCCATCCATAACCGCCAATTCATCGATGCTCATTAAATCTTTTCCCAGCTTCTGATAATTCAGGTTGTAACTCTGACTGGTACCTCGCGATTCTCCTGTGTTATACATATCAATAGTCTCTTTACCAAGAGTTGCGTTGAGATCTTTCAAGGTTGTCTGTTCAGAACCACCCAAGAATATCTGGGAATCACAGTTACCTATAATGGTATCTGCATTGTCTTTATAAATAGCTTTTAGCTGAGACTTTGCCTGCAGTACAATGACTGCTGATATCTCCCTTGATCTAATCGTTGCCATTAGCTTTTCAAGGTTAGGAATCTGTCCAATATTTGCCGCCTCATCAATCAAGCATCTTACATGTACTGGAAGTCTTCCCCCATATACATCATCCGCTTTTTCACACAGTAAATTGAACAGTTGCGTATAAATCATGGAAATCAGGAAGTTAAACGTAGCATCCGTATCTGACATAATCAGGAATAATGCTGTTTTTTGATCACCCAAAGTATCTAATTCCAATTCATCATACATGGTTATTTCTCGTAATTCTTTGATGTCGAAGGGCGCCAATCTGGCTCCACAGCTGACAAGTATGGATTTTGCTGTTTTGCCCGCAGCAAGCTTATATTTCAAATATTGCCTTACTGCAAAGTGATCAGGATCTTTCTGTGCCAGTTCATCAAACATGAGATCTACCGGATTTTTGAATTCCTCATCATCCTCACGGACCTCCATAGCATTGATCATTTCTAGAAGTGTGGCAAAGTTCTGTTCCTCTTCTGGTGCTTCATAATAAATATAGCCAATAAGTGCAGTATATAAGAGTTTTTCGCTCTTCTCCCAGAATTCATCTCCACCCTTTCCTTCCCCTTTTGTATTTACAATCAGAGTTGTAACAAGCTTCAATATATCCGTTTCTCCATGAATATATGCGAAGGGATTATACCGCATACTCTTCTTAAAATTGATGGTATTAAAGACCTTGAATTTGTATCCATTTCTAATCAATGCCTTACCACATTCATTCGCCACAGTTCCTTTTGGATCCGTAATTACATAACTGGAATGCATCTGTAACAGGTTTGGTTTCAAGACAAATCGTGTTTTACCAGAACCAGAACCACCCACTACAAGAATATTTTTATTTCTGGCATACTTTTGATTATTCGGTCTGCTACACATGGTAATTCGCTCACTTTGAGATAAAATCACATTATTCTTAAACTCTGGATCTTCATAAGGTTCTATGTCTGCGTGTGTTCCCCACCTGGCCGAGCCGTATTCGACATTGTGGCGATACTTCTTGGCGTTCTTGCCCTTTAGATACACCGCTAATCGAAATGCGCCTCCACATGCTGCTCCTACTAATACATCAAACAGCACAAGACTAGGCATCGGATTAGAAAATGCCTTTGCAAATGCGCCATTTAATACCAGGCTCTGAACCTTTTCTGACATATTGCTACCCGCAGCAATTCTCCATGCTTCTCCAAGATTGGTACAAATCAGCCCAATGAGCAGATACGGAATATTCATGATAATCTGTTTTTTCAATTTAGAATTCATCGCTCCTGCTCCTTTCGTTTCTCATGCTCTTTACGAGGGATATTCGCAACAATTTCTTTAAATTTCTTAAGCTTCTGTAAGATACTTGGTCGCTCTGCCTGCTTTTCTTTCTTTAGCTGTTTTGTAGCATAGTCGCGCATCACACGATCAATTGCATCTGCATCCTTTGCTTTAAAAAAGATCGAATATCGAGGTGGCTCTACAGTCTTGTTCTTTACTACAGCAAAATCTACTCCATATTTCTTTGCAATCTTCTGAAAATCTTTAAGACCTGACTTTGCTATCTCTGCTGAACTTACACCCTGTCCCTGACCAATCAAGTCCTTTACTAACTGCTTACCCATAGGTTTTTCTGCGGCTTTTGCAGCTTTCTTAGCATTTTCTGTGTTTTTATGCTGCTTATACAAGGACCAACCTTTTTCTATTGCCCTGAATGAAAGCTTTCCTGATGAAACAACAAACCTTATCGATTTATTTTCAATATCTTCTTGCAAGAATCATCACCCCCTTACAATGAATGCTCTTTATGATCATATTTCAGATGTCCCTCTGATACTTTTGCATGATTTAATACATTAATTTTTCCTACATCCATCTGGTTCATAGCTTTCTGATATCCTTCTTCTGAAAGAAATAGTCTACTACGTTCTCCCTTCATGCCGAAGGTACCATCATCTGAAAGGACATCAAAAACAATCATATGCTTTGTATTCACATCAAATCTCATCAGGTCCATGATGTCATGACCGCTGTATTGCTTTGCGCCAGACTTTATTCTCGCCTCATTGATGAGATCTCCAATTGTTTTTTCCATCTGTTCCTCCTTACTGATAAGCCAGTAATCCATCTAAAGTAGTTGGAATCACTTTCGCTCTCTTTGCAATCGAAACATCCTCTTTGACATCCTCATTGCTACGTTTTCCGCAGATTACAAGAAATCTCGCTCTTCTTAAGAGATCTTCTGACATTTCTCTACGTTTCTTATCTCCATCTGGATCTTCGTCACTGATAATTCCACTAAAAGCAAGCACTGGACATAATGGAAGATATCCTGCTTTTACAAGTTCCGCACAATATTTTCTTGCTTCATCCTCTGCTTCTACTCGATTTTTACTCCAAGCTGCTGTTACATAAGCTCTTGGTATTGTTCTGCTCATCGTTTCCTCCTAATCTAATGCAAGCGCATCATAACGCTCTCCATTAATAATAATTTCTGTGAAATAACCTGAAAGCTGTTCCTTTACACCTTCCACTTCCTCACCTGACAATTTGCAAAATACTTCTCCACTGTCACATGTTTTCGCCAGCATAAAACTACCAACCAGATACTTATCTCCTGATACTGTAATTTCTTTTCTGGCATCATAAATCACCATGTAATCTTCAATGAAAAACTGTCTACTATAAGCTTCCATCTGTGCAATGCACGTAAAAAACTCTTTTTCTGAAATTATTCTGTGTTCATAATTGGTACCTACTACGAGAAATCTCCCTGATGTGCTTTCGCTGTTATTGATAGTTCCCTGGATACCGTCCTTTAATGGATCCAAAATAATTGTGATTGTAATTTGATTCATTTTTCCTCCATAAAAATACAGCCGGAAGATAATCCGACTGCGCTAAATTTTTCCTGTAGCCATATCATTATTGACCAAGGATTGATAATAGTTACTGATGGTTAATGGAGCATTGTATAATGCTGCCAGTAAATATGCTTTTATACTTCTAACTTTGGTTGTGTTCTCCTTCATGCAGCTAAGTACAAATTGAATATGGCTAGAATCCAGCTTCATGAACTTACTCTTCACTATATTCGCTGGTTTATCATCACCTGATATGCGAATTGTCTGACTTGTTGTACATACAGTATCCACAATAAGCTCTAAAATCTCATCTATTAATCCACAATCAAATGGATTTTGTTCTTTTAACCATTTAATACATAAAGAATCGATAAAAAAGGATGTATAATCTCGCCTCTCTTCCTCTCTCTCTGAAAGAATGAAATGAGTATTACTAAAATCAGTATTATTAATATCAGTATTATTACATCGTAAATTTTCCGACTCTTGACCCGTATTTTTTCTGGTACCAGACTCGGAATCTTTCCGATTCTGCATTCGTAATATTTCCGAGTTAATAAAATTCTTCACATAGATGATGATGGGTTTTCCTTGTCCCTGACGTTTTCTTTCGATTAACCCAAAATTCTCAAGCTCCACAAACAGCTTTGTTGCTGTTTTATCTGTGATGCCAAGTGCCTCCATTGCACTATTTAAAGTACAGATGATATATACCCGGCCTTTCTCATCGAACCACCCACTCTTTTTAGAAAGAGAAACCCTGTCTAGCAATATTCCATATAAAGTTCTCGCATCCCTGGAAAGCCTTGCAAATCTTTTGTCTGTGTAGAATACCTTAGGCGTTCTGTAGAATACAAACTGATCCGACTGTTCTCCATAAAAGTAGTCGAAGCCCATATTTACCCTCTTTTCTTCTGTTCACTAAGAATCTTAGCCATACATGGAAAACAAAAAGCTCTGTTTCTTCCATATGGACACTCTGTTTTACAATTCTGTGGATGTGCAATCTGTGAACCCACACTAGCCACACCAGTTGCTACTATCTGACCTGTGCTTACCTGTTTTACGTTATATTCTCTAGACATTTCGTTTCCTCCTAAATTTCTGCATCAAAAAACGCCAGCCAGTGACAAATGCCACCAACTGACGCTCCAATATACTAGATAGCTTCGCCACCTTTATCTTTGCCTGCTACTTTTTCTACAGCCTCTTTCTTTGGCTGTTTTGCTACTTCATCTTTCTTTGCTTTCAGATCACCTAATACAGATTCCTTATCAGCTTTTTTTTCTTCCATTGCTGCTTCCTTTTCATTCTGTCTTTCAACAAACTTCTCTCCCAGCTCAAATAACTTTTCCTGTGCATCATAATGGTAAACATTATCACTAAGGCGTTCCTCTGGTGCTACCTGTGTGCTGTTTACTTCCCTTACCATGCTTTCTAATTCATGAAGATCAGCATTTCCATCATCTGGAATAATCAGAATCTCATGCAAACTGGATGGTAAGATAAAAAAGGAACCGCCCACTCTTTCTGCAGCCTCTTCCATAAAATTTTCATAGGCAAGAACACCAGCTCCGTGAATCTTATCTGGAACTGTAGCCACAAACATGTGATCCTCTTCATCAAGAGGAATTCCCATCATTTCTGCCTCTTCTCTACCCATCATTTCCACCATGATTTCATTCATACCGGTAATGACTACTGGCTTTAACTGTGGAGCATTCTCCATAGCATCCGCATGAAGTTGCTCTGGATTTACGCCCATTACATCCAACATATGATTAGTTACTACAATAGAAGCACGACTGTCTTCATTGTTTTCCATCACAAATCGATACACAACGGACAAATCTTCCATATCCTTATGAGGCACATCCGAAAGCAATGTTTTATTTGTATCTGTGCCCACAACTTCCATCACAAGCTTATCTTTCATCTGAGAATAATCTGTTAAGGAAGAAACATCAATTGATGGAGTCTGTTCAATCCCATCAGTAAAAGTATTAACAGCTCTTTGTACTACTTCGTTATAATCCTGACCGTCTTCTACTGCACGGAAGAACATTTCTAAACTGGTATTAATACCAATATTGCTTCCTTCTGGTGTAATTGCAATGGACTCATAACTCTCATTTAATTTGGTTGTCTGCTGTGTTGTAATATTTACATCTTCGATGCCTCTTTCATAAAGACCTTTTCTTACATCTTCAATAAAATTCTCTTTAAAATTATTGTAATCCATATTTTCCCTCTTTTCTTAATTTACTGTTTCTGTGTGATTGAATAACCTGGTGTAGTCGGAAATTTCAACCATTCTCCGATCAACTCGTCTTCATTATATTTACCAAGATTGGTAATGAAAGCTTCAAACGGATAATCGCGATCATAATTAAATGACACTTTATTTTCCTCCTGACCTATATTTATTCTTAGATCGTCATCTAAGTTTTGGACATACAAAAAGCGCCATACCCACCACCATATTAGTGATGAGCTGACGCTTCATTCTTGTCCATATTCTTTTGCAAAAGAAAAACAAATGAGATTTTTGTTTCGTGTTTTGTGTCTCACTTGTCTATGATAATAATAGCACAGGTAAAAACAGAAAAAAAGATACACGTGGTAACATTTTGTTAGCATTTGGTATACACACGGTAACATATGGTTAGCATTTGGTAACATGCATCTATTTCCTTATTACGATACACCATGAAATAAACTCCATTACAGCAGTCATTCCACAGCAAATTGCCATTATTGTGTACATTCTTACTTCTGAATCATATCCTATGATAGCAGGACCTAGAAGTGAAGCTACTACGCACATGAAAACTCCGTAGATGATACGCACAACTATAAAACGATGCTGCAGAATTACAGATGCTGCAATAATAGCAACTACAGCAAATATATAAACTACAGCTGGCCATCCATTCTTATATGTGACCATATAAAACAATAATCCAAGTATTCCCGAACTCAGAATATCTAACCTTGTAAGTAAAAACATTATCCCAGACAAAAGACCAGTTACAATACCTGCACCTAATCCAAGTCCCAT
>CANRNK010000022.1 GCA_947631985.1 uncultured Lachnospiraceae bacterium
GAACTTTGTCTGACTGGGTATACTTGTCAGGATTTGTTTTTGCAGGATGCTTTGCTAACAGGTGCAAAAGAAGGTCTTGTTCAAATCTGCGAACAGACAAAAGAAATGCAAGGGCTGATTTTTGTGGGATTGCCATTAGAGAAAGATCACAAGTTGTTCAATGTTGCGGCGGTATTGAGTGAAGGACGAATTCTTGCGTTTATACCAAAACAAAACCTGCCAAATTATGCAGAGTTTTATGAACAGAGGCATTTTAGTGTGGGGAATAGTGAAGTGGAATATTACCGCTTTTATGACCAGGAAATCCCTTTTGGAACCAATATTTTATTTGCCTCCGATGCAATAGAAGGGCTTAGTGTAGCCTGCGAAATCTGTGAGGATTTATGGGCTCCAAATCCTCCAAGTACAAGGCATGCACTCGCTGGTGCAGCAATTTGCGTCAATCTGTCCGCTTCGAATGAGACGGTTGGAAAAGAAGAATACCGAAGATTATTATTAAAAGCAACTTCAGCAAGGCTCTTATGCGGATATCTATATGCGAGCGCGGGAGAGGGAGAGTCAACCCAGGATATCGTGTTCGGTGGCCATAATATCATAGCAGAAAATGGTGCGATTCTGGCTGAATCGAGTAGATTTTCTGGAAAGACTGCCTACGCAGATCTTGATCTCAAGCGAATCAGAGCAGAAAGACGAAGAAATACTACCTATCAGTCCTCACAGGCAATGGATTATTATGAGATTCCCTTTTGCCTCGCACAGGAAATAACGAATCTTGAGAGAGAATTCAGCCAAACACCATTTGTACCTGCAGATGATAGAACAAAAAGAGAACGTTGTGAAACTATTTTTGAGATTCAAGCTTTTGGTTTGAAGAAGCGTTATGAGCATACAGGTGCAAAAACTGCTGTAATCGGATTGTCTGGCGGTCTTGATTCCACGCTGGCACTACTGGTAACTGTTAAAACATTTGATTTACTTGGACTTTCCAGGAAAGATATTGTTTCTGTTACGATGCCCTGTTTTGGGACGACGGACAGGACCTATCAAAATGCCTGCAGACTGGCAGAGGTTTTAGGAACCACATTACTGGAAATCGATTTAAAAGAATCGGTATTGCAGCATTTCAAGGATATTGGTCAGGATGCATTGGTCACAGATGTAACCTATGAAAATGGTCAGGCGAGGGAGCGCACACAGGTGTTAATGGATCTTGCCAATAAAATGGATGGGCTGGTCATTGGTACCGGAGACATGTCAGAGCTGGCACTTGGCTGGGCAACCTATAACGGCGACCATATGTCTATGTATGGTGTTAATGTAGGGATACCGAAGACGCTTGTACGGCATCTGGTGGGCTTCTATGCAGATTCCTGTGAAGACAGTACACTACAGAAAACGCTTCTGGATGTACTGGACACCCCTGTTAGTCCGGAATTACTGCCGCCAACAGATGGAATGATCTCACAGAAGACAGAAGATTTGGTTGGACCATATGAGTTGCATGATTTCTTTTTGTATTACATGCTCCGCTTTGGCTATGAACCTGATAAAATATACAGAATTGCAGAAAAGACCTTTCAGGGAAGGTTTGAGAAAGAGATCTTATTGAAATGGTTGAAGGTTTTTTACCAGAGATTTTTTTCACAGCAGTTCAAACGTTCCTGTCTGCCGGATGGACCCAAGGTGGGAAGTGTTGCTGTCTCGCCAAGGGGTGATTTAAGAATGCCTTCCGATGCCAGCAAAAATCTTTGGATGAAAATATGCTTGCAATTATAAAAAAGCTATGCTATTATTACCAACAATAAATGCAATGAACGAGACTCTTGTCAGGGAAAGCGACAGGAATACAGCGTCACCGACTGAGAGCGCTGTTTGTAGAAGCTGGTAAAGGGAACACTCGGGAGCAGGTTATTTGAATCATGGAATGGACTTTTCATTCCTGCCTAGGATGATCCGTCGTACGCGTTAAGTACAATTAAGAGGAAAGACGATGATGTCTTTCAATATGGGTGGTACCGCGGAACCAGTTTATTCCGTCCCAGAATACGAAAGTATTCTGGGACTTTTTTTATTTCCAGATCTTTCGTTTACAACCTCACAAAGGAAAAGTAAAGGAGATTCGGTAAAGATGGATGTATTAACAGGAATGAAACAAAAAGAAACAATGGAAATCTCACAGCTGATGACTGAGATGGAAGGGAAAACGGTTCAGATCAATGGTGCGATTCACACAATTCGCGATATGGGAACGGTTGCATTTGTTGTTCTTCGAAAAAGAGAGGGATTGTTGCAATGTGTTTATGTGAAGGGAATTGCAGAGTTTGAACTGGAAGATTTAAAGGAAGCTGCAAGTGTACTGATCAAAGGAACGCTCTCGAAAAACGAAAAGGCTCCAAATGGAATTGAAGTTATGATAGAGTCGGTTACAATTCTATCAGAACCAGCAGAAACCATGCCAATTCCAATCTCAAAATGGAAAATGAATACAAGTCTTGAGACGAAACTAAATCTTCGCCCTGTAGCACTTCGGAATATCAGAGAAAGAGCAAAATTCAAGATTCAGGAAGGGGTTGTCCGTGCATTCCGTGATTTTCTGCACCAACAGGGATTTACAGAAATCAGAACACCAAAGATTGGATCTAAGGGTGCAGAAGGCGGAGCTAATATCTTCAAGCTGGATTATTTTCACACTCCAGCTGTGCTTGCACAGAGCCCACAGTTCTATAAACAGATGATGGTTGGAGTGTTCGACCGCGTTTTCGAAGCAGCACCGGTATTTCGTGCTGAAAAACACAATACGAAAAGACATCTGAATGAGTATACATCACTTGACTTTGAAATGGGTTACATCGATGACTTTACCGATTTGTGTGCGATGGAGACCGGATTTTTACAATATATGGTAATGTTATTAGAAAAGGAATATGAAAAAGAACTTATAATTCTGGATGTGACACTTCCAAGAGTAGACAAAATTCCCTGCGTCAGATTCGATGAAGCAAAAGAACTGGTTGCTGGAAAATATAAGAGAGCAATTAAGAATCCATATGACCTTGAACCAGAAGAAGAGGTTCTGATCGGACAGTATTTCAAAGAAGAATACGATGCAGACTTTGTTTTTGTCACACATTACCCTTCAAAAAAACGTCCGTTCTACGCAATGGATGATCCTGCTGACACCATCTATACGTTAAGTTTTGACTGCCTTTTTCATGGAATGGAGATCACAACTGGTGGACAACGTATTCATGACTATCACAAGCTATTAGAGAAAATTGCAGCAAGAGGAATGACAGAAGAAGGAATGGAAGCATATCTGTCAGCATTCAAATATGGTATGCCACCACATGGTGGACTTGGGATAGGTCTGGAAAGACTTACCATGAAGCTTGTAGGGGAAGATAATGTAAGGGAGACGACCCTGTTTCCAAGAGACCTTGGCCGTCTGGAGCCATAAAAGGAAACAGTGTTTCCAAGAGACCTTGGCCGTCTGGAGCCATAAAAGGAACAGAAAGGAATTCATATGTCAGAGATAATCAATAGAGAAGTGATAGAATATGTGGGAATTCTGGCAAAGCTGGAATTAAATGAGGAAGAAAAAGAACAGGCAAAAAGAGATATGAACAAGATGCTTACCTATATAGACAAGCTGAATGAACTCGATGTTACCGGAGTAGAGCCTATGAGTCATGTATTTCCGGTATCCAATGTGTTCCGTGAGGATGTTGTTACCAATGGAGACGAAAGAGATTTGGTTCTTGGAAATGCTCCGGCACAAAAAGAGAATTGTTTTAAAGTTCCAAGAACAGTAGAATAGTGCGAAAGAAAGGAGTGTCTTATGAGTATCTTAGAAGATTCTGCAATAGAACTGTCCAAGAAAATAAAAGCAGGAGAAGTCCTGGTAACGCAGGCACTGGAAGCAGTACTTGAAAGAATTGATGCAGTGGAAAATCAGGTAAATAGTTATATGACCATTGACCGTGACCAGCTCATGAAAAAAGCAGAGGAAATTCAGAAAAAAATAGATAGCAAAGAGCTAACAGGTCCGTTTGCAGGGGTCCCCATTGCAATTAAAGACAACATCTGTACGAAGGGATTGTTAACTACCTGTAGTTCGAAAATTTTAAGTAATTTTATTCCAGGATATTCTGCTGAGGCAGTGCTTGATCTCGAAAGCGCAGGTGCACTCATCATTGGAAAAACCAATATGGATGAATTTGCAATGGGAAGCACGACAGAAACCAGTGCTTTTAAAACAACAAGAAATCCATGGAATCTGGATCATGTACCGGGAGGATCTTCTGGTGGATCAGCGGCGGCTGTTGCAGCTGGAGAATGTTTTGCAGCACTCGGCTCTGATACAGGTGGATCCATCAGACAGCCAGCCTCTTTTTGTGGAGTCGTAGGAATGAAGCCAACCTATGGAACCGTTTCAAGATATGGGCTGATTGCGTACGGTTCCTCTCTTGACCAGATTGGGCCGATTACCAGAACGGTATCGGATTGTGCAGTCATGCTCGAGTTAATCAGCAAGCATGACAAAAAGGATGCAACCTCCATGGATCGTGTAGCACTTGGACATGATACAGACTTTTCAAATGCACTCATTGAGGACGTAAAAGGGCAACGAATTGGAATACCCAAAGACTATATTGGAGAAGGTGTTGATCCGCAGGTCAGGGAGAGTATCTTGAAAGCGGCGGATGCATTACGGGAAAAGGGTGCCTTGGTTGAAGAATTTGATCTTGAGCTGGTTGAGTATGCAGTGCCTGCTTATTATGTAATCGCATCTGCAGAGGCGAGTTCTAACCTATCCAGATTTGACGGAATTAAATATGGATACCGGACGCCAGAATTTGATGGGTTACATGCAATGTACAAAAAGACAAGATCTGAAGGATTTGGTTCCGAAGTAAAAAGAAGGATTATGCTTGGTTCTTTTGTTTTGAGTTCAGGTTTTTATGATGCGTACTATTTAAAAGCGCTTAAAACAAAGGCACTCATCAAAGAATCTTTTACAAAAGCATTTCAGCATTTTGACCTCATTATTGGTCCAACAGCGCCGACAACAGCACCTAAGATTGGGGAAAGTCTGTTAGATCCGATTAAAATGTACCTGAGCGATATCTTTACCATCTCGGTGAACCTGGCAGGCCTTCCGTCGATCAGTGTTCCTTGCGGAATTGACGCGAGCGGGCTTCCAATTGGGCTTCAACTGATCGGAGATAGTTTTGAAGAGAAGAAACTGATACAGGCCGCTTACACTTATGAAAAAGCCAGAGGAAGCTTCCCCTCTTTTGCAGAAAGGAACATTGATACTTATGGCAAAACAATATGAAATCGTAATTGGACTGGAAGTCCATGTTGAGCTTGCAACAAAGACAAAGATTTTCTGTGGATGCACAACGGAATTTGGTGGAGCACCTAACACACATACCTGCCCTGTCTGCACAGGAATGCCAGGATCACTTCCAGTTCTGAATCAGCAGGTTTTAGAATATGCGATGGCGGTGGGCCTTGCGACCAATTGCGAGGTCACAAGATATTCTAAATTTGATAGAAAAAATTATTTTTACCCTGATAATCCACAAAACTACCAGATTTCTCAGTTATATCTTCCGATTTGCAGAGACGGATTTGTGGAAATAGAGACACCGACTGGTTCAAAACCAATCAGAATTCATGAAATTCATATGGAAGAAGATGCAGGGAAGCTGATTCATGATGAGTGGGAGAATTGCACACTGGTCGATTATAACAGATCGGGCGTTCCACTGATTGAAATCGTATCAGAACCTGATATGGCTTCAGCAGAAGAAGTGAATGCATATCTGGAAAAGTTAAGGCTGATGATACAATACCTAGGGGCTTCCGATTGTAAACTTCAGGAAGGCTCTATGAGAGCTGATGTCAATCTCTCTGTCAGGGAAGTTGGATCTACAACACTTGGAACCCGTACAGAAATGAAGAATTTAAACTCATTCAAGGCAATTTCCAGAGCAATTGAAGGGGAGCGACAACGACAGATCGAACTGCTTGAAGAGGGAAAACAAGTCACGCAGGAAACCAGAAGATGGGATGATAACAAAGAGTACTCATATTCGATGCGTTCCAAAGAGGATGCACAGGACTACCGGTATTTCCCAGATCCTGATTTGGTTCCACTTGAGATTAGTGAAGAGTGGATTGCAAGAATAAAAGAGGGACTACCAGAATTTCGTACTGAGAAAATGAAGCGTTACAGGGAAGAATTTGACATACCAGAATATGACATTGCAATCATTACGGAATGGAAAAAGATGGCAGATTTGTTTGAAGATACTTGTAAACTTTGCAATCAGCCGAAGAAGGTTTCTAACTGGCTTATGGTAGAAACACTTAGATTATGTAAAGAAAGAGAACTGGATGCAGATCAGATTTCATTTTCTGCAAGGAATCTTGCAAAATTAATTCAATTAACAGAAAATAAAGTCATTAACAGCACAGTTGCTAAAGAAGTGTTTGAACTAATCTTTGACCAGGATATTGACCCGGAACTCTACATAGAAGAGCAGGGGCTCAAGACGGTATCAGATGAGGGTGAACTGAAAAGAGTTGTGCAGGAAATCATGCAAAACAATCCACAATCGGTAGAAGATTATCAAAATGGAAAAGAAAAAGCAATTGGATTTCTGATTGGACAGACCATGAAAGCAATGAAGGGAAAAGCAAATCCTGAATCCATTACTCAGATTTTGAAGGAATTTTTAAGCTAGATACAAAAAACGACCCGGTCAATTTTGACTGGGTCGTTTCGTTTGGAAAGTTAATTGGTAAGTTCAAGAAAAGTAAGGAATCTCAAAATAGCATCATTATTTGTGGAATTTACTGCAACTGCAAGAATTGGTGTATTGATCGTGTATAGTTTGGTCTGAGTAAAACGCTCACATTTTGAGAGATCAATGCCAACCGGAATCGATGCCTTCTCTTCGGTTTCGGCATAGTAAAGTAAGTCTTGCGCTTCAAGTAAATCTATTTGTTCTGGGGTGAGTAGAGAGGACAGGTCTGCAAAAAAGCTGTTCAAGGTGTAATAATCAATGATATCAGCAGGTGCAATCATAACATCTAATTCTTTTACCTGAAGTATGGCAATCAGTTTCTGCGAGGAAGCAACTGTCATCTGATCGGCTGCAGTCAGATCAAGGCGGTAGGAATTATCAAGCGTAACGACCTGCTTCGTTGGGTCAATCTTGTAAAATGATTCGAGGTCAGCCTGAAACGAGGCATCCACTGTACTGAGTTCACTATTTATGATAGCGGCCTGTAATACAGATTCGCGATTTGCAGCAATCATATCTTTGATTAAAAAGAAACTAAAAATGAGGACGATTAGGATGACAAGGGTTGGAATCTTATAGTAATCCCAGAAATATCCAAGCCTTCCCTTCCAAGACATAGTTGCGGCTTTTTTCTGTTGTTCTTTGATTTCATCTAATATTGGCATCTTTCTATTCCTTCTCTTGTTTTGTTCTTTATTTCATTAAGAAATCATAGTCCTTTTTGTGTTTTAAGTCAATGGAACGCAGAGGATGAAATCATTAAAAAAGAATAAAGAGTTTAGTGGAAAAGGTTGTGTTACTTGAATTTAAATGAAATATGTACTATCATTGCTATAGAATCCAAAGTGATAAAAATGGAAATGAAAGAGGAGCTGAAAATGAGCGAAAGTTATGTGGAGATTTTAGTAAAAAGAGAAAAAAAGATGCTTTATTCCCTGGTCAGAGGAGTAGGAATTGCACTCAGCGTTGTCCTGTTACTGCTTGGTCTGACAGGAAATCTGATCATACTGGCAGCGGGAATAGTAGTTGCAGTCCTGACTTATTTTATCTGGCTCAATACCGATGTCGAATATGAGTATCTGTATCTGGACAAAGAAATCACTGTTGATAAAATCATGGCAAAGACAAAGCGAAAAAGAGCTGCCACGTTTGAAATAGAAAGAATGGAAATTCTGGCGCCTGCCAGTTCACACAGGCTTGATTCTTATCGAAATAGGACAATGAAGGAACTTGACTTTAGTTCTGGCAAAAAAGAACTTCCGGATCAAAGACTTGTCATGATCTATAATGGAAACGAGAAAATCTATTTTGAAAAATCCGTCGAACTGACAAATGTGATAAAAAATGTTGCTCCAAGGAAGGTTTTTTTGGATTGACAGTGTTCGGGAAGTTTGCTAAACTTTTCAAAATGCAGATAAATCAGGAAATCAAAACAGGAGGATGAAAAATGGGTCAGATTATTGGCGATGGAATTACCTTTGATGACGTTTTACTGGTACCAAGATATTCAAAGATCATTCCAAATCAAGTGGATCTGTCAACTATGTTGACGAAAAGCATAAAATTGAACATACCTATGATGAGTGCTGGAATGGATACAGTTACCGAACACCGCATGGCAATTGCCATGGCAAGACAGGGTGGTATCGGAATCATCCACAAAAATATGTCTATTGAAGAACAGGCAGAAGCAGTAGACAAAGTAAAGCGTTCTGAAAATGGTGTCATCACAGATCCGTTTTCTCTGACTCCAGAGCATACCCTGGCGGATGCAGATGCCTTAATGGCAAAATTCAGAATATCAGGTGTACCTATCACGGAAGGAAGACGACTGGTAGGAATTATAACCAATCGTGACCTCAAATTTGAAACAGATTTTTCGAAAAAGATTTCAGAATCCATGACATCACAGGAGCTGATTACTGCAAAAGAAGGAATTACATTAGAAGAAGCAAAACAGATTCTGGCAAAAGCAAGAAAAGAAAAGCTTCCAATTGTCGATGAAAATTACAATCTTGTAGGTCTGATTACGATTAAAGATATCGAAAAGACGATTAAATATCCACTCTCAGCAAAAGATGCGCAGGGAAGACTTCTGTGTGGCGCAGGCGTTGGAATTACAGCCAATGCATTAGAGCGGGTTGCAGCACTTGCAGACGCAAAAGTGGACGTAATTGTACTTGATAGCGCACATGGACATTCAGAGAATGTGTTAAGCTGTCTTAGAAGCATTAAAGAAAAATTCCCAGACCTTCCTGTCATTGCAGGAAATGTTGCAACTGGAGATGGTGCGAGAGCATTGATTGAAGCAGGCGCAGATGCGGTAAAGGTTGGAATCGGTCCTGGTTCGATTTGTACAACACGTGTCGTTGCCGGAATTGGGGTTCCACAGATTACTGCAATTATGGATTGCTATGAAGTGGCAAAAGAGTACGGAATTCCAATTATTGCGGATGGCGGGATTAAATATTCTGGTGACATGACAAAAGCCATTGCAGCAGGCGGAAGCGTTTGTATGATGGGAAGTATCTTCGCAGGATGTGATGAAAGTCCTGGAACATTTGAGTTGTACCAGGGAAGAAAATATAAAGTATATAGAGGAATGGGCTCCATTTCCGCGATGGAAAATGGAAGCAAGGACCGCTACTTCCAGGTAGATGCCAAGAAGTTAGTTCCAGAAGGCGTAGAAGGTCGTGTTGCTTATAAGGGAACTGTAGAAGATACCGTGTTTCAGCTGATGGGTGGTTTGCGCTCAGGAATGGGATATTGTGGAACAGAATCGATTGAAGAGTTGCAGAACACTGGAAGATTTATTAAAATATCAGCTGCCTCATTAAAAGAAAGTCATCCTCATGATATTCATATTACCAAAGAAGCACCAAATTACAGTGTAGAAGAATAAAACAGAAAAAATAATGAAATAAATAGATGCAATCAATATAAATCAATCAATAAAAAAACGACCAGGAGAATGCCTTCTGGTCGTTTTTGTGATGTAGGACTTTTTCGTTTAAAAACTGCCAAGTGTTTCGGTCAGCCAGTTTGGAATGGCGCTGTAATATGGAATGACGACACCTAAAATAGTGGAGAAGATGGATAGAGTAAGGAACAGCAACACAGCCCATTGAAAACCTTTAGTAAACTTGCGCAAATGAGGAAACCGTTCTATCACAAAGGAGTCCAGCCTGGTGATGCCGACTGTTAAAAAGTACATAAAGGGAATTAAAAGCGGTAAAATGTATCGACCCTGTGGCTGAAAGTCCCATGAATAAGAATACCAGATACATAAAGCGGCAGGGATGATCGAGTCGATAATCATTGCAAAATGGAAAAATCCGCGGGTTTTTGTAGTGAGGTCTGTCAGATATGCCACTTTGCGAACAGGAAGAAAGAGACAGAGCAGACAGAATACAAATAAAAATTTATATCCAGTATAAATCCATTCAAAAGTCGGAATTGCCATAGGACCAAAGTAGGCGATGAAACTCTTGAAAACATAATATTTAAAATCAGTTTCTCGAAACAGGTAGAGGACGGATTCGCCGGATCCTTGAATTGTCGCCTTGGTGAGGGGATTGTATTCTGGAAAAGCAGTTAGCGCAGCACATTCGCTACGGGCTGTCATTCCCAGGAAATCGCCCTGGTAAAGAATGGCATTTCGAAGAAACCACCATCCCGCCCCCAGTAAAACAAGAGAAGAAATAAAAGCTGTTTTTTTCAAAAATGCACGAAACTGCTCTGGATTGCGAGGAGAAAAGCTCCCTCTTTGGTAAAAACTGTAGCAGAAGATAAGGATCGCCGTAATGATAACGCCATAAGCATTATAATAGGACAACGCACATAAAATGATTCCGACAGAGAGAAGGATTGCAGTTTTGGTCTTCCACTGATCTCGAAGGCCTCTGATACAGGCCAAAATGATAATGGAGGCAGAAAGTGCGGCGAAGGAATCTGTGTTAATATAAGAGTGCAAAAAAAGGTTCTGAGGTAAAAAGACCACAAGGAGCGTAAAAACCCAGCCACTGAGTCTGGAGGGAAATAACTCTTTTGCTATTTTTCGAATAAAGATTGCCATGACGACGCCTGCCATTACATTGACAAAGCGTGCAACATAGCTGAGAAGGTAAAAGTTGGTAGAAAATTGGAACACCAGACGCATCAGGTAGCCCATAACCATATAAGGGAAAATCGGCTGAAACGCATAAGAAGCACCATATCCAGCGATGGCAACTTCGGCATCAGCGCCATGTGGCAGTGTCCCATGCAGACAGATATATTGTGCAACCTTATAGCGGTTAATCTCATCAGGTGGGTCTCCCAGTGGCTGTAAAATAGCAAATGCTAAAATTGCCAAAAATACAATACTAAAAAAAAGAACTTCCCATAACGGTTCTTTTTTAAAAAGGGTTTTCATTTTTGCCATTGTAAGGCCTCCGTATCACTGTAATTATTCGACTTTCATCGAGAATATTCACATTCTATCATAGCAAAAATGGGAATGCAAACATCTTATTTTTATTGCATTCACATCTGATATCATGTAATATTAACTTGGTATATATCTGGGGAGATATGACGACAAACTAAGATAAATAAGAGATATTTGGAGGCTGATGAGTGCAGGCAAAGATGAGTGACACTTCCGTAGATGTAAATGAAACAATACTGAATATCATTGACAGGAAGGAAATCCAGAAAGTACAGGATAAACTATGCGACGTAGCTAATATTTTTGCGTTTTGTACAGATGGACAGGGTCAGTGGCTTACAGAATTAACCGGAAACGCAGAAGGAATCGGTCAGATTCGTGAAATGATTAGTATGGAACGTTTCAATTCAATGATAAAAAAAGTATCGGAAAGCAATTTGGAAGATCAGATTGTTGAGAATACGGAATATCCCAATTTAAAGATTGCGGCTATTTCAATAAAAATAGAGGGCAGGCCAATGATCAATTGGCTTATTTGTGGCGTTTTGGAGGACGGCGAGTTCGTTGGATTTGAAAAAAATCCGATTGAGAACTTTCCGGTTACTACGACAGAAAAGAAATTTATTAAGACGCTGGATCTTGTCAGAATTATATCTTTTCGAACACTTCAGGCAAGGATTTCTTATGTCAATGCAGAGGCAGAGACCAGAAAGAGCAGATCTTCCCATGAAGAAATGAGTGCATCCTTGAAGCGGACGGAAGCAACGACAGCGATTGTGCAGCTTCTTGAAAGCGATGAAGCGGTGGAAGCAATCATGGAAAAAATACTAAAGATTGCAGGGAGTTATCTTGGAATCAGTAGTGCAGAAGTGTTTCGGTTGAATAAAGACCAAAAGACCATGGATGTTATGGCTGAATGGTGCAATATAGGTGTCGTTTCCATTTTTGATCAGTTGAGAAATATCAAAAAATCTCCTTTTTTAACATATAATAAACCCATGGTGATTTCTTCTGAGACTAAAATTTCCACGGAAGAGAGAGAACAGCTTGATCAGGTGCATATCAAAGCGACCATCATCATTCCTATCTTCATTGGTGGTGTTGTGACGATGTATGTCTGTTTTAATGAATGCAAACAAGAAAAAGTATGGGACATAGAAGATATTAAATTTACCAACAATGCTGGTAAGGTAATCCAGAGTATTCTGGTCAGAAGAATTCAGAAAAATTCACTTGCAAGTTCATTTTCCTCTCTGGAGGCAATTCTTGATAATGTTGGAAGTGCGATTTATGTAAAAGATATAGAAACAAAAAAAGTCTTATTTGCGAATAAAATGCTAAAGACAACCTTTGACCAGGAATTTAAGGATGGAACACTGGAAGATCTCTTTGAAAAAGGAAGGCCGGTTGGAAGTAAAGGTGGAACCTTCGAAATCAACAGTATTCTTCGGAACAAATGGTATGATCTTCATTACACTTATATCAACTGGGTAGATGGTCGACAGGTTGTACTATGTGCTGTGTATGATATTACAGATAAAAAGGTTTACCAGAAAAAAATTGAACAACAGGCCTACACGGATTTCCTGACAGGCCTCTATAACCGTATGTGCTGCGAGAGAGATCTTGCATGGCACATTGACAATGCCAAAAAGAATAATTTACTGGGTGGACTGCTCTACCTTGACTTGGATGATTTTAAGCATATTAATGATGGGCTTGGTCATCAGTATGGAGATGTGCTTCTCAAATCAATTTCGCACAGTCTTCAGAAAATTGAAGGGATACAAAAGACCTGTTACCGTATGGGTGGGGACGAATTCGTTATTTTGATTCCGCCAGAACACTATCCAAGAACCAATTTGATTTTAGAGGAAATTAAAGAAATCTTTAACAAGCCATGGTTTTTAAAAGATGCAGATTATTATTGTACCATGAGTATGGGTGTGGTTATTTTCCCGGAAGACGGTGACAGCGTTCAGAATCTGATCAAAAAAGCAGATATCGCAATGTACGAGGCAAAAAAGAGTGGGAAAAACAGAGTAGCATATTATTCAGATAATATCAGTACGGCATCCAATAAGCGACTGGATATGGAAAAAAACATGAGGGATGCCACAGTAGATGGGTACAAGGAGTTCGAAGTCTATTATCAGCCAATTATTGACATTCAAAAAGAAGACTCTCCATGTACAGGTGCAGAAGCATTAATCCGTTGGAATAGTGCAGAACTTGGATTTATTCCACCGGCAGATTTCATTCCGCTTGCAGAATACCTGGGGCTGATCAATCCAATTGGAAATTATGTTCTAAAAGAAGCCTGTCTTGCCTGTAAAGAATGGAACGAGGGCGGATATCCTCATTATAAAGTCAATGTCAATCTCTCAGTTGTACAGCTTTTACAACCAGATATTGTAGATATTGTTGCAGAGACGATTGCTGAGTCAGGTATTATGCCTAGAAATTTAACGCTAGAAGTAACAGAAAGTCTTGCAATTAATGATATGGATCGAATGAAAGAAATTCTTGGAAATATCAAGCAGCTTGGGGTACGTATTGCACTCGACGATTTTGGAACAGGGTACTCCTCACTGAATCATATCAGAGAGATTCCACTTGATGTTATCAAAGTCGATCAAAGCTTTGTTACGGATCTGGCAGATGATACCTATTCACAGTCATTTATTAAAATGATAGCTGAACTTGCAACGAGTATCGGGGTCAGCGTTTGTGTGGAGGGCATTGAAACAGAAGCACAGAAAAAAGTTCTTGAAGGAATGAAAGTAAGACTGATTCAGGGATACTTCTGCGACAGACCGATGAAAAGAGAAGAATTCGAAGAAAAATATATGCCGGAACTACAATGATAGAGAATAAAACCGAAAAGGGAGTTCCTATGCGATTGTCAGAACTAAAATCATTTTATTCCAACATTACAATTCAATGCCATGACAACCCAGACGCAGATGCAATCGCATCTGCCTATGGGTTGTTTTGCTTTTTTCGGGATTTGGGACTCGAAACGCAGATGATATATAGTGGGAATTACCAGATTCAAAAACCGAATTTAAAACTTATGTTGGAGAAACTTGCGATTCCGATTCAGTATGTCAGGGAAAAGAAAAAGGTGAAGGGAATGCTCGTCACTGTAGATTGTCAGTATGGAGCGGGGAATGTTACCAGGTTCTGGGCGGATGCCATTGCAGTGATTGACCATCATCAACCAGAAGTTGAGGAGGAAAATTTAGAACCGCATGCGGAAATAATCCAGAGAATAGAAATTATTAATCCAGGATTTGGAAGCTGTTCAACCCTTGTGTGGTCTTTACTAAAAGAAGAATCTTACCCGATTCAATCCAGGAGTAGCCTGGCGACGGCGCTGTACTGTGGACTTTTTTCTGACACCAGTCAATTTACAGAACTCTACCATCCCTGTGACCTTGAAATGAAAGAAGAACTTATGTTTGATCGCGAATTTTTTTATCAGTATAAAAATAGCAATTTGACACTTGAAGAATTGCAAATTGCAGGACTTGCGTTGCAGAAATACCAGTTTCATGAGGAATTTTCTTTTGCCATTATTTCTTCGCAACCTTGTGATCCCAATATCCTTGGTATGATTAGCGATTTTTTACTCCAGGTGGACGGAGTAACAACCTGTGTTGTCTATAATCACACGCATGACGGGTATAAATTTTCCGTGAGGAGCTGCAGTCGCAAAGTAAAAGCAAGTGAACTGGCGCAATACCTTACGGATGAGATTGGAACTGGTGGTGGGCATTACGAAAAAGCAGGGGGATTTATTCATCTGAAATTCCTAAAGAAGAAATATGGACACGACAGAATAGAAGAGTATTTTAATGAAAGAATAAAATCATTTTTTTACCAGGCGGGATAAGAAGTGAAATCTATAAAAAGTGAAATGTAAAAAGATAGGGCCCCATTTGAAAGAATGGGACCCTGTCTTTTTTATGAAATAAATAAAGTTATTCTACTTCTGCAACGGGTGTTTCTGTGTATTGTGGCTGTGGTGTGTTAATATAGTTTAAATTATCATAATAGACAGAATTAGTCAGTTGAACATATGGTGTTACATAGAGTGCTGCAATTCCGCAAGTTACCATGCAGAGCAGACCCCAAAGAATAAAGGACAAATCCAAAACAAATAATTCAAATTTATGTCCGACCATCATTTGTTTACTCTCACTGATGCATTCGAAAATACCTTTTTCAGGATGATCCAGATACAGATAGACTGCCATTCTGTAACGATAAGCAGCTATAATACCAGGAAAGAAAAAGAGACAGGTCCAAAGCATAATGAATAACTGTACAAAGAAATACAATCCAAATAACTTCACACATGCTTTGAAAAATGCAAACAGTTCTTCGAGACCGGAATCCTGACGACGAATCGTTTTTAAAGTATAAGAGGTATATCCTGTTTGTAAGACGCAGGAAATGCCAAAAGACAGAATGGAAACAATAATCGAAATTGGCAAAACAGCAAACATGGCGCCAAAGGCAGGGATTTCTGAATCCATAGTAGCAATAGAAGTAGTGATTCCGATTGCAGAGGTAATAATGGTACTAATAAAACTTAAGACTCCCGAAGCGGCGAATACAACCAGTATAAATACCAGGGTAATCAAAACGGGATGGGTTGATGCGGCAGACATAGAGTCCTTCGCGCGTTGCTTTAATTCAGCTCTTGTTAACATAATTATTCTCCCTCATAAAATAGTTTATATTTGTTCTAGTATACCATATTGCATTTTCAATAGAAAGACTTGTTTTATTGGACTTTATTAATCAAAATAATTGTGATATGATTAATTACTAATAGATTTGAGGAGGTATCATTCATCCTGACAGTGGATGAAGAAATAATATGAGTGATGAGATAAAAAAGAAGATAGAAATAGAACCAGAAAGAGTAGAACCAGAAAAAGAAGAAGAAGGAACTCCGGTTTCCAAGAACTTTATCGAACAGCTAATCGATAAGGATCTGGCAGAAGGAGTCTATCATACAGTTCATACTCGGTTTCCACCTGAACCAAACGGATATCTGCATATCGGTCATGCAAAGTCCATTTTATTAAACTATGGTCTTGCGCAGAAATACCAGGGTAAGTTCAATATGCGCTTTGATGACACCAATCCCACAAAGGAAAAAATAGAATTTGTGGAATCAATCAAAGCAGATATTCAATGGCTGGGAGCGGACTGGGAGGACAGACTGTTTTTTGCATCAGATTATTTTGGTCAGATGTATGAAGCGGCAGTAACGTTAATTCAGAACGGAAAGGCTTATGTCTGTGACCTGCCACCGGAAGAGATCAGGGAATATAGAGGAACGCTTACAGAACCAGGGAGAAACAGCCCTTACCGTGAAAGAAGCATAGAAGAAAACTTAACATTATTTGAAAATATGAAAAATGGAGTCTATGCGGACGGAGAAAAAGTATTAAGAGCTAAGATTGACATGTCTTCTCCTAATATCAATATGAGAGATCCAATTCTTTACAGAGTTGCGCATATGACACATCACAATACGGGAGATACCTGGTGCATTTATCCGATGTATGATTTTGCACACCCAATTGAGGATGCGATAGAAGGAATCACCCATTCCATCTGTACACTTGAATTTGAAGATCATAGACCATTATATGACTGGGTGGTAAGAGAACTTGCCTATCCAGTGCCACCGAGACAGATTGAGTTTGCAAAAATGTATCTGACCAATGTCGTAACAGGCAAAAGATATATCAAAAAACTTGTGGAAGAAGGGATTGTAGATGGATGGGATGATCCCAGACTTGTATCAATCGCAGCACTCAGGAGAAGAGGATTTACACCAGAATCCATTAAACTCTTCGTAGAACTGTGTGGTATTTCCAAAAGTAATTCCTCGGCAGATTATGCCATGCTGGAATATTGCATCAGAGAAGATTTAAAATTAAAGAAGAAGCGTGTCATGGCGGTGCTGGATCCCATTAAACTGATTATTGACAATTATCCAGAAGACAAGTCTGAATTGTTTGAAGTGCCAAATAATCTGGAGAATCCAGAACTTGGTTCAAGGGAAATTCCTTTTGGAAGAGAATTATATATTGAAAGAGAAGATTTCATGGAAGAACCTCCTAAGAAGTATTTTCGCTTATTTCCAGGAAATGAAGTCCGACTGATGAATGCCTACTTTGTAAAATGTGTTAGTTTCGAAAAAGATGCAACAGGCAAAGTGACACAGATTCATTGTACCTATGATCCTGAAACAAGGAGTGGTAGCGGATTTAATGCCAGAAAAGTAAAAGGAACGATTCACTGGCTACCTGTAAAAGAAGCTGTGAAAGCAGAAGTTCGTCTGTATGAGAATATTGTGGATGAAGAAAAGGGTGTGTATGATGAGAATAACAACCTGAATCTGAACCCTGATTCGTTAGTTGTTTTAAAGGAATGTTATATTGAACCATCCATTACAGATGCAAAAGCATTTGACAGCTTTCAGTTTGTCAGAAATGGCTTTTTCTGTGTGGACTATAAAGACTCAAAAGAGGATGCACTGGTATTTAACAGAATCGTATCATTGAAGAGTTCGTTTGTACTGCCCAAGAACTAATTGGGATCGGAAAATGGAGGAAATAAAGTGGCTGGATTATTAGATGGATTAGGGCAATTTGGACTGGGAGACTTGGAAAATGCAAGTCTGTTCGAGAGCCCGGAAGAAAACGAAACAGTGGACACCCTGACTCCAATACAAAAGCAATTACAGATGGAACAGGATTTTTTGTTCGATAAAACGTATGCATGTCCTGTTTGTGATAGTGAATTTAAAGTGAAGACCATAAAAGTAGGAAAAGCAAAACTTGTTGGGTCAGATATGGATCTTCGTCCAAAGTATGAAGGGATTGATTTGCTGAAGTACGATGTAGTACTGTGTCCAAACTGTGGTTATGCAGCCTTGACGAGATACTATAAAATCTTATCTTCTTTTCAGGCGAAAAGAATCCGAGAAGTAATCTCAAAGGCATTTAAGGCACAGAAAGAAAGCAGTGAAGTCTACTCCTATGAGGAGGCACTTGAACGATACAAACTTGCATTGGCGAATACCATTGTAAAACAGGGAAAATCAAGTGAAAAGGCATACATCTGTCTGAAGGCTGGATGGCTTCTGCGTGGAAGAAATGAAATGTTAGACGAATCAGATCCAGAATACGCGAAGAAAAAAGCAGAGGGTACGGCGGAAGAGAATGAGTTTTTGAAAAATGCGTTAGAAGGATTTCTTGCTGCAAGACAGTCGGAAGGTTACCCGATGTGTGGTATGGATGAAACGACGGTAGATTATCTGATTGCCGTGCTTTCCATGAATTTTGGACAATATGAAGTGGCTTCCAAACTGATTGCCAATATCCTGGTTATGACAGGTGCCAATCCAAGAATGAAAGAAAAGGCACGAGAGCTAAAAGACATTTTGATTCAGAGAATTAAAGAGCAGAGAAGATAAATGATAGACTTGACGATACATTTTGATGGATCTGGTGAAAAGCATCTGTATGAGCAGATTTATGAACATATCAAAAAGGAAATAAGAGAAGGGAAGCTTCTGCAAGAGGAGAGGCTTCCCTCAACTCGTTCCCTGGCGGAGAATCTTCAGATTTCCAGAAGTACAGCCTCTGCGGCATATGAACAACTGGTTGCAGAAGGGTATCTTGAAGCAAGACCCAATAAGGGATATTATGTCAGCAGATATGAAGATCTGTATCATCTTGGTGTAAAAAAGGGGAAACAACAGGAAAATCAAGAGTCTCCTCCTAAAAAGAATGCATATAAAATTGAGTTTGCGCTAAATGGTATGGGGGAAGACTTGTTTCCTCATGCGACATGGAGATCGCTCTATAAAGAGACAATGAAAAAGCACAGTGGAGATTTGTTTCGATTAGGAGATCCACAGGGAGAAATGGAACTTCGAACGACAATCAGCAGATATTTGCATTCCTCACGTGGGGTAAACTGCAGCCCTTCACAGATTCTGATCGGAGCTGGAAACGATTATTTGCTTCTTGTGCTGGATAAGATATTGGGTGAGAGAGCAAGCATTGCAATGGAGGAGATTACCTATAACAGAGCGTTCCAGTTGTTTAAGTCCTGCGGACACCAAATCATAAGAGTAGGAATGGATGCGAACGGGATCAGGATAGATGATTTGAAAAAAAGTGAGGCGAGTCTCGCATATGTTATGCCGGCGCATCAATTTCCGATGGGTATCGTTATGCCAATGAGCAGAAGAATGGAACTTCTTGGATGGGCACACGAAAAAGAAGAACGCTATCTCATCGAAGATGATTATGACAGTGAATTTCGCTATCAGGGGAAGCCAATCCCAGCGCTTTGCGCCTCTGACGTGAAGGACAAAGTAATCTACATTGGTACCTTTTCAAAATCAATCGCGCCCGCGATTCGGATCAGTTACCTTGTTTTGCCCGAAAGTTTGCTCGAAAAATACCGAGAGAAGGCTTTTTTTCTAGCTTCTACAGTTTCCAGAACAGATCAGTTTATGCTAAATGAGTTTATTCGGGAAGGGTATTTTGAACGTCATCTAAACAAAATGAGAAAAGGTTACAAAAATAAACATGATCTCTTGCTAGAAGAACTTAGAGCGTTTGGTCATGCATTTACGATTTCGGGGGAAAATGCAGGACTGCATCTTCTACTCCATTCAAAACAGAATAAAACAGATTCGAAGTTGCAGCAGGAAGCATTGCAGTGTGGCGTGAAAGTTACGACCTTGTCAGAACTACTCCTGCCAGGAGACACCATTCAGAGCAATCATGAGGGGACTGTTTTATTAGGGTATGGAGGTCTAACGGAAATTGAGATCCTAGAGGGAATGAAGGCATTAAAAAATGCGTGGGCAGAATAACTGCACACGCATTTTATTAAAATTTAAGTTTTCAGGACATGTCTGCAGAATTGTCATCATCATCAAAAAATTCTTCGACAAGTTCAGGAGCTGCATCAGAAGTTGTATCGGTTGCAGAATCTGTTGCTTCATCCAGATTCAAGGATACATACGTACGTCCATTATGAGATTCTATTGAGTCATCAGAAGAAGTGGATTCTTCGTTCAGATCACTAGTGTCAAAATCATCATCGAAATCGTCAAATTCATCATCAGTATCATCATCATAAGATGCAGACTGATCTTTTTTTTGAAGATAATAATAAATACCGGCAGCGGCTGCACCTGCAGCTGCAGAAAATAACAGGAATTTACCTAGTTTATTAGCCATGAGGATACTCCTTTCTAAAATCATCTTATTGTTTTAATTGTAATACGAATCCACTAAAATGAAAAGGAAAATCTGAAAATAAGTATTTTAAATAAAATGTAAGAATTATACTCCTTTTTCCAGAATCCGTTTGAAGAACCTGTATAGATATGGTATTATAAATCCGACTCTAGAAGTCAGAAGGGGTTCATTATGAATGAAAAGTTTTTTGATCTGAGTATGGAAAAACAGGATAAAATTATGAATGCGGCACTTAAGGTATTCACAAAAAATAGATATAAGCATGCTAGTACGGATGTAATCATAAAGGAGGCAGGAATTAGCAAGGGCCTCTTGTTTCACTATTTTACGAGTAAAGCAGGTCTTTATTCGTTTCTTTATGCCTATTGTGTAAAATATGTTTCTATGGAAAGAAACCAGATGATTTCTGCAGAAGAGTCCAATTATTTTAATCTTTTGTTTCAGATTGAGCAGTCAAATCTTCGCGCTACTAGAAAATATCCCTATATCGCATTGTTTCTGGATCGGGTATTGGAAGAGGTAGATACGGAAGCAGAAGCTTTGATCTGCGAGAAAAGAGAAGAATATTTAGAAGAAACCAAGCGGATTTTGATGCAATCTTCACAGGAGAATAGATTTAGCCAGACGACCGATGCAGTTCGGGCGGAGGAGATTATGCAGTATACACTGTCGGGAATCAGAGGCCGATTCCGGTCACAGCAGGAGATGCAGCCAGAGTTATTGATTCATTCGCTGTGCGAATCTATCAGATATTTTGAGCAACTATTTGGCAGAAAAGAATAAAACAAGGTGGTCAAAATCATGAAAGAAAAGTTATATACAATCCCTGTAAATGATGCATTTGAGTCAGGGGAAGAATGCCCCTTTTGTTATTTGGAGAGAAAAAATGAGCAGGAAATGCTGGATTTTATCCTTGGATCAGGCTCTTCTTATATGGAACGTGATATCAGAGAACAGACTGACCAAATGGGATTTTGCAGAGAGCACTTTGGCAAAATGTTCCAGTACGGAAATACCTTGGGGAATGCCTGGATTTTAAAAACACATTACGAGAAGATGTTAGAGGAAATGAAGCAGGAAGTTTCAAAGCCTGTTTTGCATAAAAAAAGAACGACTGGACTGATTAAGAAGAAATATAATCGTTCAGATGAGTTTACCGAATGGATTTCAAATAAAAAAAACGACTGTTATTTTTGCGAACAGCAAGCCAATCTGCAGAGACGTTACCTTGAAACTTTTTTTATGATGTATCAAAGGGATCTGGAGTTAAAAGAAAAGATAGAAACCTCAAAAGGATTCTGTCTTCACCATACGCAGGAACTTCTAATTACAGGATTTGAACTTCTGCCAGTGGCGAAACAGGATGAATTTCAGCAGATGATGGTCAAGCTTGGGCAAGAAAATATGGAACGGCTAGCAGAAGAAATCAGCTGGCTTGTGGATAAGTTTGACTATCGCAATCAGGACGCTGATTGGAAAAACTCGAAAGATGCACTCCAACGCGGGATGCAGAAACTATGGGGAGGATACCCCGCAGAGTCTGCATACAGACAAAAAAAATAAAAAAAATAGAAAAAACAAATTTACAAAAGGGGGAAAACCGTGGATCATAATTTTTATAAAAAAGTATTTGCTCTGGTTTTGCCCATGGCAATACAGAACCTGATTAACGTAGGTGTTATGGCTGCAGACGTTATCATGCTTGGAAGGGTTGGCGAGACAGTGCTATCGGGCGCCTCTTTAGGTGGACAGGCCTATTTTATTCTGAGCCTGATCTTATTTGGAACCACATCGGGAGCAAGTGTCCTGCTTGCCCAATACTGGGGCAAGCAAGATCTTGTTGCAATTGAAAAAATCATTGGAATTGCGATGCAGTTTGCAATGGTTTTAAGTATTGTGTTTGCAATTCTCACCTTTATGATACCGGAACTTATTATGAGTATTTTTTCGTCAGAGCCGGAAGTAATTGCAGAAGGAGTTAAATATTTAAGGATTATCGCGATAACGTATCCAATTTCTTCTTTTACAATGGTCTATCTGAATCTCATCAAAAGTATTGAGAAAGTAATTGTATCGACCATTGTCTATGCGTGTTCTCTCATGGTCAATATTGCTGCAAATGCTGTGCTGATTTTTGGTTTGTTTGGGTTTCCAGCTATGGGAATCCGTGGTGCAGCAATTGGAACGCTGATTGCCAGAGTTGTTGAAATTTTAATTACACTCATTTATGCGCATTTTGTAAATAAAACGGTCAAGGTGAGAGTGGCCTATTGCCTGAAGCCGGATCCGGTTTTCTTGAAAGATTTTTTTCATTATAGTGGGCCTGTTATTGTAAATGAGATATTCTGGGGAGTGGGATATTCTGCAAATGCAGCAATTGTAGGACATCTTGGAAGTAGTGCAGTCGCGGCAAACTCAGTTGCGCATGTAACGAGACAGTTAGCAACTGTAATCGTATTTGGAATTGGAAATGCAACTGCGATTATGCTTGGTAAGGCAATCGGGGAGAAGAAAGAGGCATTGGCTGAGGAGTATTCCAGGAAATTTATCAAACTTGCACTTATTTTTGGTGCAATTGGAGGAATGATTATCTTGCTGGTCAGACCATTTGTCATCAAAGGTCTGGATTTTTCAGGAACAACAGCTGATTATATGAATAGTTTCATGTTTATGATGTCCTATTATGTTATTGGACAAGCGTTCAATACGGTCTGCATTGTTGGTATTCTTCGAGCAGGAGGGGACACAAAGTTTGGACTTGTTATTGATATTGTGAGCATGTGGTTTGGGTCGATTTTGATTGGATATCTGGCAGCGTTTGTATTTAAACTGCCTGTGAAAGTGGTTTATTTTATTCTTTTGTCGGACGAATTGATAAAAATCCCGCTGAGCCTTTGGCGGTATCGACAGAAAAAGTGGTTAATGAATGTAACACGTTAAGTGTTATAGATAAAGAATCTCTGGTAAAAAAGAGACAACAATAACAAGTAGGAGGACGAAGATTTGACAGAGAGAACCACGAGACAAAAAATTATGCTCGGGATCCAGCATACGTTAGCAATGTTTGGAGCCACTGTGTTAGTTCCTGCACTGACAGGACTTAACACATCGATTACCTTGTTTTGCGCGGGGCTTGGAACATTATTATTTCACCTCGTAACCAAGAAAAAGGTGCCAGTATTTCTTGGGTCAAGTTTTGCATTTATGGGTGGCGTTATCGCCATTATTGGGACATCCAGGATTGGGGATCCAGACTTTCTTGGAAAACTCGCAGCTGTGAAGGGAGCTTTGATCGTAGCGGGACTTGTATATGTACTGTTTGCAGGTTTGATTAAATTATTTGGTTATGAAAAAGTAAACAAATTACTTCCGCCTATTGTAACTGGACCAATTATTATCGTAATTGGACTAAGATTAAGTTCAAGTGCGATTAACAATGCATTTTATGCAAATGGGGAATTTAGCCTAAAAGCGGTACTTGTTACAGTAGTGGTCCTGTCAACGGTTGTCGTTATTTCTGTATTTGCAAAAGGTATTTTTAATCTGATGCCAATCTTATTTGCAATTATCGCAGGATATCTGGTTTGCCTTCCACTTGGATTAACTGACTTTACAGCAGTACGGGAAGCTCATTTCTTTTCCTTTATGGATGCAAATATTGTTTCCCAACTTCTATGTGTTCCGGTATTCCAGATGGACGCAATTCTTGCGATTGCACCAATTGCACTGGTTACAATGATAGAGCATGTAGGTGATATCACAACGAATAGTGCGGTTGTTGGAAAGAATTTCATGGTAGATCCTGGAATACACAGAACAATTCTGGGAGATGGTCTTGCAACAATGCTGGCTGGTTTTCTTGGTGGTCCTGCCAACACAACCTATGGTGAAAACACTGGTGTTCTTGCTGTTACAAAAGTGTATGATCCTGCGGTCATCCGAATCGCAGCTGTTTTTGCAGTCATTCTTGGTATCTTTGGTAAGTTTGGTGGGTTTATCACCAGCATTCCAGGACCTGTAACCGGTGGAATCAGTATTGTGTTATATGGAATGATTTCGGCAGTCGGTGTCAGAATTCTGGTAAATGGAAGACTTAATTTTGGAAACAGTAGAAACCTTATGATAGCAGCGGTGATTCTTGTGCTTGGAATCGGCTGCGATAGTATTCCAGTGTATGGTATGGTTACAATATCAGGACTCGCACTCGCTGCGGTTGTTGGTATTCTTCTTGCACAGATCCTTCCAGAAGGAGAAGATAGCATTTTGGAAGAATAAAACGGGTAAGGATGAAAATCTGGCAGGGTGCCTTAGGGTACCCTGCCTTTCTTTCAAAGAGAAAGGCATGGTGATTAGAATGGGGATCAGACTTATACTTGGAAGGTCAGGCTCTGGCAAGAGTAGTTATCTTTATGACAGAATTATGAATGAGAGCGAAAGCAAACCGGAGCAAAGGTTTTTTGTCCTGGTTCCAGACCAATTCACGATGCAGACGCAAAA
>CANRNK010000023.1 GCA_947631985.1 uncultured Lachnospiraceae bacterium
TGCGGGTGTAGTTCAATGGTAGAACACTAGCCTTCCAAGCTAGATACGTGGGTTCGATTCCCATCACCCGCTTTTGTATGGAAACCACATGTATGCGATAGTGGCTCAGTTGGTAGAGCACCTCCTTGCCAAGGAGGAAGTCGCGAGTTCGAGTCTCGTCTATCGCTCTTGAAAATAGTCGTAAATCCTGGTTAGGGTTTGCGATTTTTTGTTATATGAGTGTAAAAAACCAGAACCGAGGATACTTATGAAAAAAGAACTTCCGTTTGCAGTAAGGCAAACAATTCCTGTATTATGTGGATATCTGTTTTTAGGAATTGCATTTGGGTTATTATTACAGAAAGCTGGATTTTCTTCTGTATGGGCGTTTGTTATTAGTCTGATTGTCTATGCGGGCTCCATGCAATTTGTACTGGTTGGCTTTCTGGCTGCGGGGACTCCAATTGTAACGGTTGCACTGATGACATTAATCGTAAATAGCCGGCACCTATTTTATGGACTTACTTTTATCAGGAAATTCAAAGAAATGGGCAAACAATATTTTTATATGATTTTTTCACTTACAGATGAAACTTATTCAGTTCTTTGTTCTGTTAAAGTACCTGAAGCATTAGATGAAAAAAGAGTCATGTTCCTCATCGCTGTATTAAACCAGAGTTATTGGATTACAGGATCGGTTTTAGGTGCTTTGATAGGAGAAAATATCAAATTTCCTTCACAAGGAATAGAGTTTGCGATGACAGCCCTTTTCATTGTTATTTATTTGGAACAATGGAAAGAATCAAAATCTCATATTCCGGCAATAACTGGTATTATCGTCTCCCTGCTTTTATTGATTTTGACAGGACC
The DNA here is from genome assembly GCA_947631985.1 of uncultured Lachnospiraceae bacterium. Lineage (GTDB taxonomy): Bacteria > Bacillota > Clostridia > Lachnospirales > Lachnospiraceae > SZUA-378. The sequence continues at coordinate 850 of CANRNK010000023.1, forward strand.
ATCTGTATTTTTGCTACCATCCTTATTTGTTATTTCTTTATTCTTAATTATTTCGCGAAAGAAAATTGAAGAAAATGAAGTAAAAACAGAAATAGACAAGGAGACAGCATTATGAAAGAGACAGGCGCTATTTGGATTGTTATGACTGCTGCAATTTGTACATTGATTACTCGCATTGCACCATTTATGTTTTTTGGAGGAAAAAGAGACCTTCCAAAAGTGATAGAATATCTTGGAAAGGTGCTTCCCCCAGCAATCATGGGTGCTCTAATTATATATTGTCTAAAAAACACATCATTTACGATAGATCCTTATGGGATACCGGAGGTGCTGGCAATTAGTGCGGTAGTTTTAGTACATCTTTGGAAACGAAATACCCTTTTGAGTATTGGAGGAGGAACTTTTTTGTACATGCTCTTAATTCAGAATATAGGATAACTTTTTTTGTGTAAAAGTTTGTTTAAATATTCAGAAGAGAGTATCATGACAAGAATTAATAGAATCATATAAAGCGGCAGCAGGTGAAATCCTGCTGCTTTTGCAATGATTCCAAAAATAGAGGGCATAAAGGTACTTCCAATATAAGCAAAGGCCATTTGTATTCCCATAATAGACTGGGACAGTGCAGCACCAAAACGATTTGGTGTTTCGTGAAGCATTGCAGGAAAAATTGGTGCAAATCCTAATCCCATCAAGACAAAGGCAATTAGAAACAGGGAAGGGGAATTGGAAAAAAGGAGAAGAAGAGCACCTGTAAGACTAATTATTTCTCCTAGACGAATCAATTGTCTGTTGTGAAGTTTCAATGCTAAAAAGCCTGATATAAAACGTCCCATTGTAATGCCAAAATAATACAAAGAAGCCCATCTTGCAGCTGTTTTGGCATCTAAACTGTGTACACTTACAAGATAAGTGCTGCCCCAAAGACCTAGCGTTAATTCAACTGCACAGTAAGAAAAAAAGGCCAATAAAGCAGGAAAGACACCTTTTAATGCAAGAACTTTGAAAAGACCAATTTCGGAAACTGTATTCTGTGTCTCCTGCTGGTCTGTCTCAAATTTCTTCCAGAGAGGTAAAGAAAATAATAAAAGCAGCATGAGTCCAATTTGAATGAACCCAATAATGAGATAACCTAAGCGCCATTCTCCTTTTTGGGAAAGGAAAAAAGACATTATGATTGGACCTGCTGTTGCACCAATCCCCCAAAAGCAGTGTAGCCAATTCATGTGTGATGAACGGTAATGCAGTGCAACAAAATTGTTGAGGGCTGAATCAATGGCACCTGCACCAAGTCCCAATGGAATTGCGATTAGGAACAGAAACAGAAAATGCTGTGAAAAAAAAGTAAGAAGTAAAGAGGAAGCAGTTATAAACACACTTACATTCGTAACAACACCAGTTCCAAATTTTCGAATGAGTTTCGCACTAAATAAACTTGATAAAATAGTTCCGCCAGATACTGTCATGGAAATATATCCAGCAGCAGTAATTGGAGCATCCAAGTCAAGTCTGATTACAGGCCATGCAGATCCAAGGATTGAATCGGGCAGACCAAGACTAATAAAAGCGAGATAAATTAATACAAGCAAAATAGTAGACATAGAATTCCTTTCTTAGATTGCGTTCAGCATTGCAAGGGTCATATGTAATAAACCGGACTCGTAGTAGGAATCTGGGTTTTGTACGTAGGTTAACTCTGGCATATGTCGTTTAGGCAGAATAGAAGCACAGGCTTCCGAAATTGGTCCCATCATATTAATGCTGATACTCTTTCCGGTCAGCATGATGACATCAGGATTTAAAATGGTTACGAATGCACAGATTGTTTTTGCTACCATATCTGAGTTTTCAATCCGGGCAAGAGGAAGGCGAATTCTGCGCCCGTGATCTTTCTCGAAGGGCAAAAAAGAAACTTCGCCGGCAAAGTTGCTTTTTCCATGGTATATTTCTTTGTTTATTACGATTCCAGAACCAGAACAGATATTTTCAAAAAACGAGACGGCAATGACACAACGATTTGTATCATAATTTTTTTCCTGAAATAGTCCATATGCAATTAGATTCATATCATTTTCAACAATGCAGGGAAGGTTAAACTCTTCTTTTATGATTTCAAAGAGATTTAGGCCTGTAAAAGATTCAATATCACAACTTTCAATTTGGCCGGAAGGAGAGATAATTCCGGGCAAACCAATGCTAATTGCATGGATGGAGGGAAAGTTAGAAACCAGATTAATTAGGTAGTCCTTAAGAATACTATAATCAAGAGATACCAAGGTATGTTTCTCTGAAACAACTTTTTTTCCAAGAAGATCAACGACTGTATACTGGAGAGATAGAGAATTGTTTTCGTTCCCAAGATGAAGAGAACAACCTAAATGAAACTGTTCATTCATTCTGTAAGTCTTAGAGGGGCGTCCGGCACCTGTTGGTTTCAAATCCTGAATTACAACCAGGATCTCGCCAGCAGCTTCTAGTTCATTTAAGATTGAATTACAGGTGGCCACACTAAGCCCCGTTTCGGCTGCGGTCATTATTTTAGTTGCGCTTCCCATTCGGACCAATGCTTCTTTGATAATTCTGACATTCGTTTCTTTTACTTGTGCAGTTGAACTTATTTGAATTTGCATAGAACCTCCAATTTTTAAATATATTATTATAATAGCTATAATAATTAAGCGAACTGAATTTGTCAATAGAAAAATTGTGAGTAATATAGTAAAATAAGAGTGAAAAAGGGAAAAGAGCGAAATAATTTGTCAACTATTTTACATTGGTTTTGATTATACGCGTGCTTAAGCACGCAGATGGGGAAATAAATGGAAAAAGCATATAAACTAGAATTTAAAAATCAAAGTTCGAGAGAGTTATATCTGAACACATGTGGCTGTTCTCAGACAGAACCTCTGCATAGTTTTGGACCGGCAGTCAGGCCGCATTATCTGATTCATTTTGTGTTAAGTGGAGAAGGAAGATTTTTGCTCAAGGGACAGGAATATCCTTTGAAAGCGGGATATGGATTTTTGATAGAACCAGATGAGCTGGCATTTTACCAATCAGATCAATTGAAACCATGGACCTATATCTGGGTTGGTTTTTCGGGTAGTCAGGCAGAAGAATATCTTGGTAAGATCGGATTATCTAAAAAACATCCAATTTTTGAATCTGATAAGTCAGAAGAATTATACGAAACGGTGAAAGATATGATGGAACACAATACCTATAGCATAGCAAATGATATGCGGAGAAATGGATTGTTAAGAGTATTTCTTTCGGTTCTTGCAGAGAATTCAATGATTCCTGATAGGGAAGAAAAAGAAAATGGAAATCTTTATGTTCAGAAGGCAATTGAATATATAAGAAGCAATTATTATATTCCAATAAAAATAACAGATGTTGCAGCCTATGTCTGCATTAATAGAAGTTATTTATATACCTTGTTTATGGAGTCCCTTGGGATGTCCCCACAGGAGTTTCTGACTTTATTTAGAATTACAAAAGCAGCACAGCTCCTGACAGTAACAGCACTTCCAATTGAAAGTATAGCAATTTCCTGTGGATACAGTGATCCATTGGTTTTTACAAAAGCATTTAGAAAGCTCAAAGGAACGTCCCCTTCCAATTATAGAAAGAATGAAATGAAGGAAGAAATACGAAGAGTACCAGCCAATTTAGAACAAATCGAACAGTATATTAAAGACATACAAAAACAGAGTTAACATTATGACAGAAACAGATAACATTCAATGATAGGAAGAAACCTTAAAAGGGCGATATAATATAAGTGTTAGCAATCTATATTAAGCTGAAAAGGAGCTGTTATGAGAGAAATCGTATTAAGAAAATTCAAAGAGATTTTTGGTGATGTGAGTGAAGAGGGCGTATACTTTGCACCTGGCAGGGTAAATTTAATTGGAGAACACACGGATTATAATGGCGGACATGTATTTCCCTGTGCACTTACTATTGGAACCTATGCAGTGGTCAGACCTCGTCAGGATAATCTTTTAAAATTTTATTCTATGAATTTTGAAGAACTAGGTATCATTACATCATCATTGAGTGATCTGAAGTATGAAAAAGAGGCTGACTGGACGAATTATCCGAAAGGTGTGATGTGGGCGTTTGAACAAAAGGGATTTCACATCAATGCGGGTATGGACTTGCTATTATATGGAAATATACCAAATGGGTCAGGACTTTCTTCTTCTGCCTCGGTAGAAGTATTGACGGGATATATTTTGAGAGACTTATTTGGATTTGATGTTAGCAATCAGGAGATTGCATTGATTGGACAGTTTGCTGAAAATCACTTTAATGGTGTAAATTGTGGAATTATGGATCAATTTTCAATTGCAATGGGGAAAAAAGATCATGCCATATTTTTGGACACTTCAGATTTAACGTATGAATATGCACCAATCTTACTAGAAGGTGCAAAAATTATTATCGTGGGAAGTAACAAAAAAAGAGGACTGGGAGATTCGAAATATAATGAGAGAAGGACAGAATGTGAAACTGCGTTGCAAGAGCTGCAGCAGGTAATCGGAATTAATTCACTTGGAGAGTTGTCAGAAGAATTATTTGAAACTTATAAAAGTGCAATTAAAGATGAAATTCGTATAAAAAGAGCAAAGCATGCAGTGTATGAGAATCAAAGGACTATAAAGGCAGTGAAAGCCTTAAAAAATAATAAAATCGAAGAATTTGGTCTGCTTATGAATGCCTCACATGTGTCATTACGGGATGATTACGAAGTGACAGGAGTCGAACTGGATACGTTGGTAGAAGCGGCGTGGAATCAGCCAGGAGTAATTGGTGCAAGAATGACAGGTGCTGGGTTTGGTGGATGTACTGTTAATATCGTAAAAGATGAATATGTGGATCAGTTTATCCTTGAAGTTGGAAAAAGATACAAGGAAGCAATTGGATATGATGCAGATTTTTATGTTGTTGAAATTGGTGATGGTCCATGCAAATTGTAAATGAAAGTATGATTTACAAAGAAATCGACAGGTTGTTGTCTTATGGAATAATAACTGGTCTGGTGGAAAAAGAGGATTTGATCTATACCAGGAATAGACTGCTGGAATTGTTGGAATTAGAAGATTATCATGAAACAGGGGAGACAATTCAAGACATCGGTGAGCTTGAGGAAATTCTTTATTATATAAATAGATTTGCCTTTGAAAAAAAGATTATTACAGATAACAGCATAAGCAGAAGAGATTTATTTGATACCGCAGTCATGTCGATTTTGGTTCCAAGACCATCCGAAGTGATACGCACTTTTCGGAATCATTATGTTGTAAACTGTGAACTGGCAACACAATATTTTTATAAGTTAAGTCAGGATACGGATTACATAAGGCGATACCGAATCAAGAACGATCAAAAATGGAAGACGGCAACAGCTTATGGTGAACTTGATATCACGATCAATCTTTCAAAACCAGAAAAAGATCCAAAGGAAATAGCGGCAGCGAAAAAAGTCAAAAGTAGCAGCTATCCAAAGTGTCTTTTGTGTGTTGAAAATGAAGGGTTTGCTGGAACCATGAAACATCCAGCAAGACAGAATCACAGAATCGTACCAATAGAAATTCTAAATGAAAAGTGGGGATTACAATATTCTCCTTATGTTTATTATAATGAACACTGTATTGTCATTAATCACAATCATATCCCAATGCAAATCAATACAGACACTTTTCGAAAGTTGCTGGACTTTGTAAGGCAGTTTCCTCATTATTTTGTGGGCTCAAATGCAGACTTGCCTATTGTAGGTGGATCGATTTTAAGTCATGATCATTTCCAGGGAGGAAATTATGAATTTCCAATGGCGAAGGCATTGATGGAAGAGACATTTACGGTGAAGGGATTTGAAGAAATAGAAGTTGGAATTGTAAAGTGGCCAATTTCAGTCATCAGGTTGAGAGCGGTTAATGCAGAAAGATTAATTGAGCTTGCCGCTTATATTTTAGAAAAGTGGAAAAACTACTCTGATGAATCTGTATTTATTTACGCATATACGGGTGAAGAACCACATAATACAATAACCCCAATCGCCAGAAAGCGCGAAGGATACTATGAACTTGATCTTGCTTTAAGGAATAATATTACAACGAAAGAACATCCTTGTGGCGTGTATCACCCACATGAAAATCTTCATCATATAAAAAAGGAAAACATTGGATTAATAGAGGTGATGGGGCTTGCGATTTTGCCATCCCGACTCGAGCAGGAAATAGAGCAGCTGTCAAAAGCAATTCTTTCGGGAGATTCAATTCAATCAAATGAAAAAATTGCAAAACATGCAGAATGGGTAAATGAGTTTTTGCCAAGGCATAAGACAATTGATCAGGATACGATTTCGCAGATTTTAAGAGAAGAAATAGGACATGTGTTCAGATGCGTGCTGGAAGATGCAGGTGTTTTCAAGAGAGACGCAGAAGGAAAGCAGGCATTTGTGCGCTTCCTGGAATACTTGTCAATCTGAAGGATTAAGATTATGATGTCTTATATACCAAAGGGTATATAAGACGTCATTTTATTTTACGAAAGAAAAAAGAACAGAGAAACCCTGATTAAGTTGCGACTTTAGTTCGCATATTGGAGCTGATTATGAAAATACTACTTGTTGCAATTAATGCAAAATACATTCATTCCAATCCAGCGGTGTATAGCCTGAAAGCATTTACAAACAGAGAAGAGGTTGAGATAGCAGAGTACACAATCAATAATAGACGAGAATTCGTGTTATCTGATTTATATCAAAAACATCCTGATGTACTTGCTTTTTCCTGTTATATATGGAATTGGAGTTTTATCAGAGAGTTGTTAACTGATCTTAAAAAGTTAATGCCAAAGGTAAAAATCTGGATGGGTGGTCCAGAGGTAAGCTATGATGCCAAAGAAATAGTGACCACCAGAGAAGAAATAGATGGAATTATGATAGGAGAAGGAGAGCAGACGTTCAAAAATCTTGCTAACTACTATATAACAGGTGAAGGAGAACTAGTTCATATCCCAGGAATCATTGCAAGAAACCCCAATGGAACTTCACTTATTATGACGCAGCCACAAGAAATCATGGATATGAATAAAATCCCATTTTTGTACGATACACCGGAAGAGTTTCAAAATAGAATTATCTATTATGAATCTTCAAGAGGCTGTCCTTTTCGATGCAGTTATTGTCTTTCCTCCATTGATAAAAGCATCAGATTTCGAAGCCTGGCGCTTGTAAAATCTGAACTAAAGCTGTTCTTAGAAAAAAAGGTAAAGCAAGTAAAATTTATTGACAGAACGTTCAATTGCAATCATGAACATGCAATGGAAATCTGGAGGTTTTTACTTGAATGGGACAATGGAGTAACAAACTTTCATTTTGAAATAGCAGCAGACTTATTAACGGAAGAAGAAATGAGTATTCTGTCAAAGATGCGGCCCGGGCTGGTTCAACTTGAGATTGGTGTGCAATCAACCAATTCAACAACATTACAAGAAATCAATAGAGTTACGGATATGAATAAACTTGAGCAAGTAGTGAAAGAGATTGTGGAGTGGAAAACAATTCACGTGCATTTGGATCTGATTGCAGGCCTCCCTTTTGAAGACTATAATAGCTTTAAAATTTCTTTTTGCAACGTTTATAAGATGAAACCACATCAACTTCAACTGGGATTTCTTAAGTTATTAAAAGGATCAATAATGCATGAAAATGCTGAAAAATACGGAATGATATACTCATCACTCCCACCATACGAGGTTTTTTCAACTGATTGGATTCGTTATGATGAAATACTCGCACTAAAGAAAATAGAGGAAATGGTCGAAATTTACTATAATACCAGTCAATTCACAACAACACTAAAAATTCTGGAGACTTGCTTTGAAACATCTTTTCTACTCTTCGAGAGTCTCGCAAATTTTTATGAAAAAAATAATTATTTTATTCAAATGCCATCCAGGGTTGCAAGGTATGAAATACTCTTGGATTTTATGAAAGAAGTCGATCCTGAAAGAACAGAGCTCTATCAGGAAGCATTAACTTTTGACTGCTATCTTAGAGAAAACATGAAAAGCAGACCCTCGTTTTCAAAAGAAAATATCGTTACAAAAGAGCAGCTGCAGCTTTTAAAAAAGGAAAATCATATTCTGGAAAAGCAAATACATATCGAATTATTCAGTTATCCAGTCTGGAATAAGGTCGACCAAATGAAAAAAGGGGAGGCACGATTTATTCTTTTCGATTATCTAAATAGAGATCCTTTGACCTATGAAGCATCCATAAAAGAATTAAAAAGTAATGAGACATAAAGATGTATGTTGTAAGGAAAGGAATGGTTATTTGTATGACGAAATACAGGCAGGAAGTGTTAGACAGACTTGACAGAGAATATGGCAACAAAGTAATGTGCTATCTAGACCATAAAAATGCGGAGGAACTACTAATTGCAACAATTTTAAGTGCACAATGTACAGATGCAAGAGTTAATGTTGTTACAGAGACATTATTTCAAAAATATACTACTGTGGTTTCCTTTGCGAATGCAGATCCAAAAGAGTTAGAGAAGGAAATTCACTCAACGGGTTTTTATCACAACAAAACTAAAAATATCATTGCATGCTGCAAAGCATTAATGGATAAGCATAATGGAAAAGTACCTTCGGAAATGGAGGCCTTGATTGAACTACCTGGTGTAGGAAGAAAAACTGCCAACGTCGTTAGAGGGAATATTTTTCATGAACCAAGTATTGTGGTAGATACACATGTAAAAAGAATATCGAAGAAGCTTGGTTTTACAAAAGAAGAGGATCCTGTAAAGATTGAGTTCGACCTAATGAAAAAATTACCACGGGACTATTGGATCAGGTATAATACACACATTATTAAACTGGGTCGGGAAATCTGTATTGCAAGAAGACCAAAGTGCGACAATTGCTTTTTAAATGATATCTGTCCAAGTGCAGGAAAGTAAAAGGAATAAAGAAAGATGATTACTTCTTATCTTACAATTGATCTTGAAACGACAGGGCTTGACCCGAAGAAAGATAAAATTATTGAAATAGGGGCGGCCAGAGTCATAAACGGTGAAATAAAAGAAACTTTTCAAAAATTAATTAATCCTGGAAGAAAACTCACAAATCAGATTATGAAAATCACAGGACTAAGTGATATTGATTTAAGGAAAGAACCAAGTATTTCTCAAGTCATGGAACAGTTTGCAGAGTTTGTAAACAAAGATGAGCTGCCAATTTTAGGGCATAGTGTTTTATTTGACTATTCCTTCTTAAAAAGGGCGGCTATAAATAACAATAGTAAATTTGAAAAAAATGGAATAGACACGCTCAAAATTGCAAGAAGATTTCTTCCGGAGTTAGAAAAGAGGAGTTTAGAGTATTTATGCAGGTATTATAATATTTCGCATCATCCCCATAGAGCCTTAGAAGACGCCATCGCAACACATTTTTTATATCAAAAAATGAAGGAACAATTCTACTCTGAAGAAAATCCGGATTCGTGTTTTCTTCCAGTTACGCTATTGTACAAGGTAAAGAAAGAAGGACCCGCAAGTAAAAGGCAAATAGATAGAATAAAGCAACTTCTGGTGAGACATAAAATAGAGCCAGAGATTGATGTGGATATGCTTACTAGGAATGAGGCAAATCGCTATGTTGATCAAATTCTTGCAACATACGGACGATAGGTTTTTGCATCGCGGATTGTAATGTGGAAGCAATCTGAAGCAATTCTTCGATTCGCGAAGTCTGGTTCGTGTTTTGATATATGGTTGCCAAAAGCTTGTAGGTGCCGCTGACATCTGTTTTTGTAGAGATTGCATATTCCAATATGGTTTGAGCCTCGCAAGGATAACCCTTCTGGTATAAAAGAGAGGCCCATTTTTGAAGTGTTCGTACTAATAACGTGTAATCTTGATCATATTGTGACAATAATGTCAGATTTGCTGCTCCGTACATCATTTTTAAATCAGTATTTGTTAAACCGGTCAGATTTACAATCTTTTTATCCGCTAAGGTTTGTATTCTGGCATGAATGTCTAAAAACTCCAGATCAGTATTTTCGATGTGGAACGGAAGTGACTCAAGTGGGACTTTAAGATAATCAAGATGTTCCAGGGATTTTTTTCTAGTTGAGTTTGCTTTTACTTCACGATCCCAAAAGCCCTCATCAATCTTTTTTGCTAATCTTGTATTTTTTCTAATTTCATAAGTCAGTAGTATGATGAACACGATAAAACTTGCAAAATAAGGTAGAATCATATATAATATCCTTTCAGTGGAATCAGGTAAGAGAGAGAGGAAATAACATTTCTCTTGGAATGGAGTAGTATTATGTTTAATATGAATCACAAGAAAACAAAACAGATTATTTCGTCAGTTATCATTTTATTTTTAGTTGTAGCGATGGTACTTCCAACGCTTCTTTATTTTATCTCATAGTTGTATTTTATACAAGGATACAGTAAAATATCAACGAATCAAGGGATGAATTTTGTCTTGTAGAAAAATTTTGTCTTGCAGAAAAATTTTGTCTTGCAGAAAAATAGAGTTCTATTAGTTGAAATTAGAGTAATGGATGATGAAATTCATATAAAAGTCTGCAGCTGCAGACAGGAGGTTATAAATGAGAAACATTGTAATCAGAGCATATAAGACAGGATGCATTTTGCTAATGCCCTTTTTGCTTCTCATATCAGGGATGAATGTCAAAGCGACTTCACCGGAAACTATTTATAAAGGGATTTTTGTTGAAGAAGTTGATATATCAGGGATGACAGTTCAGGAAGCAACAACAAGAATTCATAATTATGTTGATTCTCTGAAAGAAACTGAAATTATCCTAAAAGCAACAGGGGGAAATCAGTCTATTGTTACAGTTGGAGAATTAGGACTTATCTGGGACAATGAATCTATTGTTGATGAGGCATGCTCTTACGGGAAAAAGGGAAATATTGTACAACGGTATAAAGCAATCAAAGACCTTGAAAGGGAAAATAAAGTATTTACAATTGAGTTTGAGATGGACAAGGCCACAATCGAACAATTAATTGCGGAGCGGTGTGGTACTTTTGATATAGAGGCTAAAGATGCTATTTTAAAAAGAACTGAGGATTCTTTTGTGATCGAAGATGGACAGACAGGTCTTAAACTGAACGCTGCTGAGTCTGCTAATACATTATATGAATTTTTGAAAACAAGCTGGGATCATAAGCCAGTTGCGCTAGATATGGTGGTAGAGGTTGAAAATCCAAGAGGAACCAGAGAAGAACTTGAAAAAGTAAAAGAAGTTCTTGGAACTTATACAACAGATTTTCATACTTCTGGAACCGCCAGAACTGCGAATGTAATTAACGGGTGCAGACTGGTCAATGGAGCGACTTTGTACCCCGGAGATACTTTTTCAGCATATGAACATGTGAATCCATTTACAGAGGAAAATGGGTATTATCTGGCAGGTTCGTATTTAAATGGAATGGTAGTAGAGAGTCTTGGAGGGGGAATCTGTCAGGTTTCAACAACACTTTACAATGCGGTTTTGAAAGCAGAACTGGATGTAGCAGAGAGATTCAACCATTCTATGATTGTCTCCTATGTACCACCGTCGCAGGATGCAGCAATCGCTGGAACTTCAAAAGACTTTAAATTTACGAACAATACAGGGCATCCTATTTATATCGAAGGGAAGACAAGCTCGGATAAAAAACTTACATTTACAATCTATGGTGTCGAGAACAGAGATCCAAGTAGAGTTGTAACCTATGAATCGGAAGTACTAAAGACAACGCAACCAGAGGCAGAACGAATTATTGCAGATGTTTCGTTACCAGTAGGCAGTATAAATGTACAGTCGGCCCATATAGGCTATTCAGCAAAACTTTGGAAAATTGTAACAGAAAATGGAGTTGAAGTAAGTAGAACAGAAATAAATAAGAGCAACTATCAGGTTTCACCAAGAACAGCAACGGTAGGAGTTTCGACTCCGGATCCAGCAGTTTACAATGCAATGCAAGCAGCAATTGCAACGGGTAGCATTGATCATGTGAAAAGTATAGTCGCGGCCTATAATGCTGCACAGCAACAGGCAGCTGCGGCTGCAACACAGGTTGTAGACCCTTCCGCACAAACCGTGGTTGCAAACTAAACAGAAGTTGAAACAATATAAGGAGCTGACAGTGTGAAAATCGGAAAAATTTCTGAAAACATTTTAAAAAGATCAGTCCTGAAACAGATTAAAACAAAAAGAGAAGAAGTTGTAATTGGCGCAGGCGTAGGAGAAGACTGCGCCATTTTGACGTTACAAGAAGATGAGATGTTTGTCATGTCAACAGATCCAATCACTGGTACGAGTACGGATATGGGGGAACTATCAGTTTATGTAACGGTAAATGACCTCGTCTCTTCAGGAGCAGTGCCAATTGGAGTTATGCTTTCTATTTTACTTCCTCCAGAATCGGAAGAAGAGAAGTTAAGAGAAATTATGATATCTGCGGGTAAGGCTTGTTTTGAACTGGGAATCGAGATTATTGGAGGACACACAGAGGTAACGGATGCAGTGAACAGAGCTGTTATTACTGTGACTGGGGTTGGAAAAGTAAAGAAAAACGCTTATTTAAAAACTGCGGCTGCATCGGTTGGACAAGATATTATTGTCAGTAAATGGGTCGGTTTGGAAGGAACTTCAATTCTTGCAAAAGAACATCCCGAACTCCTCAACAAATTACCAGCACATCTCGTGGATGTTGCAATTAAATTTGACAAGATGCTTTCCGTTGCGCCTGAAGCAGCGATTGCTGTCGAGGTTGGGGTTAGCGCAATGCATGATGTCACAGAAGGGGGTATCTTTGGAGCACTATGGGAGATTGCAGAGAGTTCAAAAGTGGGATTAGAAGTTGATTTAAAAAAAATACCAATCAGGCAGGAAACGGTAGAAATATGCAACTATTTTGATCTTAATCCATATGGTCTCATTTCAAGCGGATCACTGATTATGATTACAGATAATGGACAAGAACTAGTAAAAAAATTAAAAGAAAAAAATATAAATGCTGTGATGATTGGCAAAATAACGGCTGGAAATGATAGAATTGTCTGTAACGAAGAAGAGAAAAGATTTTTAGAGCCACCGAAATCGGATGAACTATATAAAGTAAGGGAGAAACGGAATGAGGGAAAAAATATTAACAATTATTGAGAAAAATAGCAGAATTGACCTTGGCGAGTTAGCGATTATTCTGGGAGTTGACGAAGTTGAAATCATCAATGAACTTGCTACAATGGAAGTGGAGGGTATTATCTGTGGATACCACACCTTGATAGATTGGGAAAAAACCAGTATAGAAAAAACGACAGCCTTGATTGAAGTAAGAGTAACCCCTCAAAGAGGGCATGGATTTGATTCAATTGCGGAAAGGATTTATCAATACCCAGAAGTCCGAGCAGTATATCTGATATCGGGAGGATATGACCTGCTAATCATTATGGAAGGAAAAACGCTCAAAGAAATAGCTACCTTTGTATCAGATAAATTGTCTACGCAGGAATCTATCTTAAGCACAGCAACCCATTTTATCTTGAAAAAGTATAAAGAACATGGCACCATTCTAGATAAAAAAAGTATAGATGAAAGGATACAGATTACACCATGAGAAATCCACTTTCAAAACAGGTAGTGAATATAAAACCTTCCGGAATCAGGAAATTTTTTGATATTGTAAGTGAGATGAAAGATGCTATTTCTCTAGGGGTAGGGGAGCCTGATTTTGATACGCCTTGGCATATTCGTGATGAGGGTATGTATTCGCTTGAAAAGGGTCGTACATTCTATACCTCAAATGCAGGACTAAAAGAATTAAAAATAGAAATTTCCAAATATTTGAATCGCAGATATCAGTTAACCTATGATGATCAGTCAGAAGTAATTGTAACGGTTGGAGGATCAGAAGCGATTGATATTGGATTACGTGCGATGATAGATTTAGGGGATGAAGTTTTAATTCCACAACCGAGTTATGTATCCTATGAACCTTGTACCATTCTTGCAGGTGGAAAACCTGTGATTATAGAACTAAAGAACGAAAATCAGTTCCGGCTGACAGCGGAAGAATTAAAAGCAGCCATTACAGAAAAAACTAAAATTCTGATTCTTCCTTATCCTAACAATCCAACCGGAGCAATCATGGAAGAATCCGACCTGGAAGAAATTGTAAAAATAATTATAGAAAATGATATCTATGTTTTATCAGATGAAATCTATTCTGAACTATCCTATGCCAAAGAGCATGTTTCTATCGCCTCTTTTCCAGGTATGAAAGAGAGAACCATAGTAATAAATGGATTTTCAAAATCATATGCAATGACGGGATGGAGACTTGGTTATGCATGTGGACCTCAAAATATTATTGAACAGATGATAAAAATTCACCAGTTTGCAATTATGTGTGCACCGACGACAAGCCAATATGCGGCAGTTGAGGCTTTGAAAAACGGTGATGAAGATGTTGCTATGATGAAAGAAGCATATAACCAGAGAAGAAGATATCTGATTCATGCATTTAAGAAGATGGAGCTTGACTGTTTTGAACCTTTTGGTGCTTTTTATATGTTTCCAAATATCCAGGAATTTGGAATTACCTCCGATGAATTTGCAACCAGATTTTTGCTAGAAGAAAAAGTTGCAGTCGTACCAGGAACCGCTTTTGGTGATTGTGGGGAAGGGTTTTTGAGAATTTCTTATGCTTATTCACTTGATCAATTAAAAGTGGCGATTGGGAGATTAGAAAAATTCATCTACCGACTTCGAGAAGAAAAAACGGAACAAAAAAAGATGAGAACAGATAAAGAGAAAGGTTAATTCATGTTAAATATTGTGCTTTATCAACCGGAAATTCCTGCTAATACAGGGAATATTGGAAGAACCTGTGTTGCGACAAATACAAGACTACACTTAATTGAACCACTAGGATTTCGACTCAGTGAGAAAGAAATCCGACGGGCAGGTATGGATTATTGGGATCATCTGGACCTTCACAGATACATCAACTTTGAAGAGTTCCAACAAAAAAATCCAGAAGCAAAAATCTGGATGGCAACAACAAAGGCAAAATCAGTTTACTCAGAAGTTCAATATGCCCCGAACGATTATATTATGTTTGGAAAAGAGAGTGCCGGAATCCCTGAAGAAATCCTAATCGATTACCCAAAGACCTGCATTAGAATTCCGATGATGGATACGATTAGATCACTCAATCTATCGAACTCCGTATCCATCGTTTTATATGAAGCATTAAGGCAACAAAATTTTGGGGGAATGCAGACCCAGGGTAAATTACACACACTGGAATGGAAAGAAGAATAACTTAATCATCATTTATTTCATCTGCTTTTGTAAGCGAAAAGATAAACTCTGTTCCAACACCTTCTGTGCTGACAACATTAATATTTTCTCCATGGGAATGAATGATTTCTTTTGTAATGGAAAGCCCAAGACCAGTCCCTTTTTTGTCTTTACCACGGGACTGATCTGTTTTATAGAACCGATCCCAGATTAATTTCAGACTCTCTTTTGGAATTCCGATTCCGTTGTCTTTGATAGAGACAAATATTTTACTGTGCTTTTCTGTTGTTTCAATTTTGATAATGGAATCTTTATGACTAAACTTTATAGCATTATCAAGTAAATTATAGAGTACCTGCTGAATTTTTGAGATGTCTGCATTCACATACATCGTTTCACTAGTTAGAATTAATTCAATTGCAATCATTTTTCTGATACAGGTGCCTTCAAAAGAAGCAGCTGTATTTTTTATGACCTGATTCACGTCAAAGATTGTGCGCTCCAGAATCATACCATTAGAATTCAGGCTGTTTAAAGAAAGAAGATTATTCGTAAGTTTTGTAAGACGCTGCGTTTCATTTAATACAATTCCGAGGTACTTTTCGTGAGCCTCCAACGGAATTGTGTTATCCAGCATAGCTTCTAAATACCCACGAATGGAGGTTAATGGAGAACGGAAGTCATGAGATACATTGGCTACAATTTTTTTTTGATTTTCTTCGCTTCTTGCAATTTCACTAGCCATATACGAAAGTGAAGCAGCCAAATATCCAATTTCATCAGCACTATCGACCTGCAGACGATAATGCATATTTCCAGCAGCATATTGCTCAGTTGCAAATGTGATTTTTCGAAGCGGAAGATATACAAGTTCAGTAAAGAAAAATAAAATGATTAAGGAAAGAAGAAATAAAATCACTAAAAGTATATATGAAATTGTTAATAAACTATCCGCAGATTCCTTTATTGTTGCAATAGAAGTATGGATTACAACATACCCCTTTACCTCAAAATTTGAAGTGATAGGAGAAAAAACACTTAAAGTATCTTCTTCAAACATACCAAAAAACGTACCAACAGTATAATAGGAGCCAGCAGTTATCGTTGGATCAAAATTTTTTACAATGACAGGATTATCTATATCCAGAGGTTTTGTAGTATCTATAACCAGACGACCGGATGGGTTGATAATCCAGATAGAGGCAGAAAGAAAGGTGTCAAGTGCATCCAATTGCTTTTGTACAGTATCGATAGAAACCTGATTGTTATAAAGATCCGATGCATAAGTTTTTGCAATCAAGGTAGCTTCTTTGTAAAGTAAATTGGATTTATCTCGTTTAAGATGTTCAAAGGTCATACTTGATACAAAAGTAGCAACTACCAAAAATCCAAAAAAAGCAAAAATCACATACGCTAAAATAAACTTTGTATATAAGGTCTTTTTCATCATCGCACCTCGAATTTATACCCAATCCCCCAGATTGTAGACAGTTTCCAGGAAGGATGATCATTGATCTTTTCACGAAGACGTTTGATATGCACATCAACAGTTCTGGTATCTCCAATATATTCATATCCCCATATTTGATCGAGTAATTGTTCTCTTGTAAAGACATGATTGGGAGAAGCTGCCAGGAAATAAAGTAGTTCAAGCTCTTTTGGAGGCATGTCAACAGATTTTCCCATATATACAACGGAATAATTGGTTTGATTAATTACAAGATCTGTATATTCAACCACTTTAACATCAAAATTTGTATTTGTAGAAAGCACAGGCTTATATCTTCGAAGTACTGCTTTTGAGCGGGCAACTAATTCTTTTGAATCAAAAGGCTTTTCAATATAATCATCAGCACCAAGCTCTAACCCTAATACTTTGTCGAAGACTTCTCCTTTAGCAGATAGCATAATGATAGGGATTGAATGTTTAATGCGCACTTCACGGCACACTTGATAACCATCTATGCCTGGAAGCATAAGATCAAGTAAAATCAGATTTGGATCAAATGTTTCAACAGCAAGGAGCGCGGCTTCTCCATCGTTTACAATCATTGTCTCAAAACACTCTTTTGTCAGATAGAGTGAAATTAACTCTGCAATATTGTTATCATCATCAACAATTAATATTTTTTGCTTACTCACCATTGGAAGGTCCTCTTTTCTTATTTGTGCCTATTATTTAAAAGTTGCGATTGTAACCCCTGCATCGCCCTCGCCAAATTCACCAAGACGAAAAGAATCAATGTACTTTGCCTTACGCAAGTGCTGTTGTACCGCGTTGCGGAGAGCTCCGGTTCCTTTTCCGTGCACAATGCGAACAGAGGGAAGATGCGAAAGATAAGCATCATCAAGGTATTTGTCAAGTTCGGAGAGAGCTTCATCCACAGTTTTCCCTAATAAATTAATTTCCATAGAGATAGAAGCTGTTTTTGACATTTTCATTTTTCCGGACGAAGAACGAGAAGTGACTTTTTTTGTCACATCATCATCCTCTAATTTAATTAAATCCCGTTTATTTGCCTGCGTGCGCATGATACCACACTGCACAAACAAATTTCCTTTTTGATCAGGGAGTGAACTGACCGTTCCTTTTAATCCCATAGAGACGATCTTGACAGAATCTCCAATCTTAACCTGAATTGGTTTTTGTGAAGTCTGTGTAGGACTTAACGTCAGCTTTGAGTTTTTCTCGGAAATTTTATTTCGAAGTATCTGCCTGGATTGTTCCATATCCTTTACATTTAAAGTAGAACTTTTCTTTTGAAATTCACGAATGGTTTCATCTGCCAGTTCTTTTGCTTCAAGAAGAAGATCTCTGGCTTTTTCATTGGCTTCTCTTAAGATTGCTTCACGTGTTTGCTCAAGTTTTTCCTGCTTTTGAGATACTTGTAAGTTAAGTAATTCAATCTGTTGCTTATAGGTGGTAATCTCAAGACGTTCTCTCTCGATAATTTTTTTGCTATTTTGAAGATCTGCAATGATATCCTCAAAGCTTTCATCCTCTTTACTAATTTCTTCTCTGGCTGAATTTACAATATAATCGGGAAGGCCAAGTTTACTGGAAATTGCAAAAGCATTACTTTTTCCAGGAATTCCGATTAGGAGCCTGTAGGTAGGACGAAGTGTTTCGACATCAAATTCACAGCTTGCATTTTCGACACCATTGCTCGAAAGAGCAAAAAGTTTCAACTCACTGTAATGTGTTGTAGCAACGCATCTGATTTGTTTTTTATGAAGATATTTTAAAATTGCAATAGCAAGGGCAGCGCCCTCTGTGGGGTCTGTCCCAGCTCCCAACTCATCAAAAAGACAGAGAGAATTTGAGTTGGCATATTTTAAAATGGTAACAATATTGGTCATGTGAGAGGAAAAGGTACTTAAACTTTGTTCAATACTTTGTTCGTCTCCAATATCTGCATATACTTCATCAAAAACAGATAATTCTGAACGATCAAGTGCAGGAATATGTAACCCTGACTGTCCCATAAGTGTTAACAGACCAATTGTCTTTAGAGATACAGTTTTACCTCCGGTGTTTGGACCGGTTATCACTAACAAGTCAAAAGTATTGCCAAGCTCGATGTCGATAGGGACCACCGTTTTTTTGTTCAGCAAAGGGTGTCTTCCTTTTCGGATCATGACTCTATGGTCGGAATTCATAATCGGTCGAGTTGCATTTTGATCAAGTGCGAGAGAAGCCTTTGCAAAAATAAAATCAAGATTGGAAAGAATTTCGTAATTAGAAGCAATCTGTGTTGTATATTCTGAAGTTCTTACACTCAGAATAGAAAGAATTACTTCGATTTCGGATTCTTCCTGAAGCGAAAGTTCTTTCATCTGGTTGTTAAGATTTACAACAACGGCTGGCTCTATAAAAAGGGTTGAACCAGATTGGGATTGGTCATGAATCATTCCAGGGACCTGATTTTTATATTCTGATTTAACGGGTATACAATAACGATGGTTTCTCATGGTAATTACTGCATCCTGTAAGAAAGTACGATGAGATGAATTTACCATTGCACTCAGTTGCTGGTGTATTTTTTCATTTGTCAAAACCATACTTCTTCGAATATGCTTTAAAGTTGAAGAAGCATCATCTGCAATTTCTTCTTCGGATAAAATGCAACGTCTGATTTCCGTGCATAATGGAAAGAGTGGTTCAAGGGAATCAAATAAAAACTCAAGAGAATCAGCAATACGATCCTCCTTTTCATTTCTTCCATAGGACTTAATTTTTGCACTACACTCCAGAAGGGAAGCGATTTTCAATAAATCGCCAGAAGACAAAACACTCCCTATTTCCAGGGTCTTTAATAATCCAAGCACATTACGGTTCCCTGAAAACGAAGGGGTATCCTTTCGAAATATTCGATTGAGCGCATCCTGTGTATTGACTTGAGCAAGATTAATTTCTTCTATATCTGTAAGAGGTTTTAAATTAATACACTTGTTTTTGCCTGGATCAGAAGATGCTTTTTCTGAAAGAAGTCCAATCACTTTTGTATATTCAAGAACCCGTAATACTTTTTCATTCATAAGATCACCTTGTTATTTTCATTTCATTTTAGTCATCATAATAATATCATAGAAGCACTAAAAACGCCATGAAGTAAGGGGAAAATAGAGAAATTAATTAAGAAGTCCTTTCTTTACAAGCTTTGTGGTATCAGATATACTAAACATGATATAAAACTAACTTGTAATAAAAGGTAAAGTGGAGAGAATGAAATGGATACAGGAAATAACAAAGGAATAGAAGAGGAAAAATCAATCGTTTCTGAAAAAGAATTTGAAGTGATAAAAGAAAAGATTAAAGAAAGACCAATTAATCGTAAACAACTACTAAAGAGAACAATTTTGACCGTTTCCTTTGCGATTGTGTTTGGTTTGATTGCCTGTTTAACCTTTTTGGTGTTAGAACCTGTTTTTAGCAATTGGCTCTATCCTGAAGAGGATCCAAAGCCAGTTACATTTCCACAGGTTGAAGAGGAAATTTTACCAGAGGACATGGTACAAACTGATAGCCAGCTGGAAGAAAACGTTGAGGATACGGAAGAGGCACAAGTGATTACCGAAACAATTGTCGAAAAAGTTGAACTTGAAATTACAGATTATCAACTTCTCTATAATAAACTCTATGCAGTTGCCTCCGAATGTAATAAAAGCCTTGTAACCGTTACGGGTGTCAAATCAGATATTGACTGGTTTAACAATCCGTATGAAAGCAAAGGTCAGGTTTCAGGTTTGATTATAGCTGATAATGGAAAGAGTTTGTTAATTCTTGCAGATAAAAAAGCGGTAGAAGAAGCTGAAATGATTAACATTACTTTTAGTGATGGAACACAGGCAAAGGCAGAATTAGTTGGAACAGATACTACGACAGGGCTTGCAGTGATTAGCGTTTCCTATGAGTTAATAGATCAAAATACCCTGAATCTGGTTTCATTGGCAAAACTTGGTAGTTCAAATGCAGTAAGTCTGCCAGGCAGCCCAGTGATTGCGATTGGAAGTCCAATGGGAAACAGAGGATCGATTGCCTATGGTATGCTGACTTCGGTTGGAAACACGATAAATGTTGTAGATAATGCATATAAAACAATGACAACAGACATCTACGGAAGTACAAAAGCTGGTGGAGTCATTGCAAATATGAAGGGTGAAGTAATTGGTATCATTAATATGAATTATAACCAGGAAACAACTGCGAACCTAATTACTGCATTAGGAATTACAGAACTAAAAAAAACAATTGAAAAGCTTTCAAATGCAAAGCAGATTGCATATCTTGGAATCTTTGGAATTGATGTTACCCAGCAGGCAAATGTAGAATTAGGAGTACCTTATGGAGCTTATGTAACAGATATCAGTATCGACTCTCCGGCAATGCAACATGGTATTCAGAGTGGAGATGTTATTGTTAAAATGGACGAGCATGCAATTGAAGATTATAATGCTTATATTGCCAATATGATGAATCTCGAGCCTGAAGACACTGTCACACTGACAATTATGCGACAGGGACAGGATGAATATAGAGAAATGACATTTGAAATAACCCTGGAAAAACAGGAATAGGAAAGCAAGAAAGGAATTAATAAAGCAATGAAATATTTAAAAGATTATAAAGATGGAGATAGGGTTTCAGACATCTATTTATGCAAAAACAAACAGTCAGCAATTACTAAAAATGGAAAGTCTTATGACAATGTAATTCTCCAGGATAAAACGGGTACGATGGATGCCAAGGTATGGGATCCAAACAGCGCTGGAATTGGTGAATATGACACCATGGATTATATTGAAGTATATGGAGAAATTAGTAGCTTTCAGGGAGCATTGCAACTTAGTGTGAAAAGAGTTCGTTTATGCCAGGAGGGAGAGTATGATCCGGCGGATTACCTTCCAGTCACATCGAAGAATATTGATTCAATGTATCAGGAGCTGATTGGATATATTAATAAAATGGAGAATCGATATTTAAAACTCCTGATGGAGGACTTGTTTATCAAAGATGAGGCATTTATAAAGGTGTTTAAAGCATCTTCGGCTGCAAAAAGTGTTCATCATGGATTTGTTGGCGGATTATTAGAACATACTCTCAGTATCATAAAACTATGTGATTATTATTGTAGTACTTATCCCTTATTAAAAAAAGATTTGCTCATCAGTGCAGCATTGTGTCACGACATAGGCAAGACAAAAGAGCTGTCATTGTTTCCGGAAAATGATTATACAGACGATGGAAACTTAATTGGCCATATCGTAATGGGAGTGGAGATGATTGGAGATAAAATCAGAGAAATTGATGGATTCCCAGAAAGCCTAGCGACTGAGTTGAAACATTGTGTCATTGCACATCATGGGGAACTTGCTTATGGATCACCAAAAAAACCTGCCTTAATGGAGGCAGTTGCCCTTAATCTTGCAGATAATACAGATGCAAAAATGCAGACGTTTTCTGAGCTGTTGTTGTCGACTTCTGAAACAGGCTGGATAGGATACAACAGATTGTTTGAGTCCAATGTTCGTATGACAAGGATGGAGCAGTAAAATGGAATTTAAAAAAAATGATTGTCTTTCAGTAATCATTGAAGACATGGGAAGTGACGGAGAAGGAATCGGGAAGGCAGACGGGTTTACAATCTTTGTGAAAGACGGTGTTGTTGGAGATCAGCTTCAGGTCAAATTGACAAAGGTAAAAAAGAATTATGCGTATGCCAGAGTTGAGAAGGTAGAAACACCTTCTCCTTTTCGTGTGGAACCAAGATGTCCAATTCACCGACAGTGTGGAGGATGCCAGATACAGGCACTTTCTTATCAAAAACAATTG
Source organism: uncultured Lachnospiraceae bacterium (assembly GCA_947631985.1). Classification (GTDB taxonomy): domain Bacteria; phylum Bacillota; class Clostridia; order Lachnospirales; family Lachnospiraceae; genus SZUA-378. Next base: position 23,541 of record CANRNK010000023.1, read on the forward strand.
GAGTTTAAAGAAAATAAAGTCAGGAATCATCTGTTACGAATTGGTGGGTTTTCAGATGAGCTCCTTGAAAATGTGATGGAGCCTATTATTGGAATGGAAGAACCATACTGGTATCGTAATAAGTCGCAATTTCCGGTCGGCATTGACAAAGAGGGCAATCTGATTACTGGATTTTATGCAGGGAGAACACACAATATTATTCCAACACTGGATTGTGTGATTGGTTCAAAGAAAAATGCTTCTATTCTTGAAGCAATTATTGAACATATGAAAGAATTTAAAATTTCTCCTTATCAGGAAGAGACTGGTAAGGGACTAATCAGACATATTTTAATTCGCGTTGGGCATTACACAAACGAAATCATGGTTTGTATCGTGATGAATGGAAAAAAACTTCCCGAAGAAAAAAGGCTGATAGATTGTCTTGCAAAAATGAAAGGGATGACTTCTATTTTAGTCAGCACCAATACAGAAATGACAAATGTCATCATGGGTAAAGAAATCAGGACGTTATGGGGAAGTGACTATATTACAGATAAAATTGGTGAGGTCACATTCCAAATTTCAGCGTTATCTTTTTTTCAGGTGAATTCGCAACAGACTGAAAAGTTATATGAACTGGCACTTGATTTTGCTAACTTGAATGGTGGAGAAACGGTGTGGGATCTTTACTGTGGAATTGGTACGATTTCATTATTTCTTGCTAAAAATGCAGGAAAAGTATATGGTGTTGAAATTGTTCCAGAAGCGATTGAAGATGCAAAGAAAAATGCGAAACGAAACAAGATTGACAATGTAGAATTTTTTGTTGGAAAAGCAGAAGAGGTGCTTCCTGAAAAATATAAAAAGGAACAAATTTATGCAGATGTAATTGTCGTTGATCCTCCAAGAAAAGGTTGTGATCAGGAATGCCTTGCGACAATACTGGAAATGAAACCAAAAAAAGTAGTGTATGTTAGTTGTGATTCCGCAACCCTTGCAAGAGATTTAAAGTTACTATGTGAAATGGAGTATTCCTTGAAAAAAATAAGGGCTGTAGATCAATTCTGTCACACGACACATGTTGAGACGATAGTACTTTTGTCCCACAAAAACCC
>CANRNK010000024.1 GCA_947631985.1 uncultured Lachnospiraceae bacterium
GGAATACCAAAAAATAGAACCATTTTTAGTTGAAAAAATTGCAGAAGCGAAGGAGCGTGAAAGTTATGATGCCTACTTGGCGCTTTCTAATGAATTAATTGGATTTTATAGAAGCATTTCGGAGCATGATCAATCACTTGTTATTGCAGAGGATGTATTACTTCTTATGGAAGAACTTGGGATGGAGGAGACGGTACATTTTGGCACTTCTTTGTTAAACGCTGCAACCGCCTACCGGGCAGCAGGAAAAAACAGGGAAGCATTAGGTTATTATGAAAGAGCACTTGTTTTATATGAAAAGACCTTAGAGAAGGAGGATTATAGATTTGCAAGCCTCTATAACAATATCAGCATTTTATTATCACAGATGGGAGAAATTAAAAAAGCAATTTTGTTTTTAGACAATGCAATTTCTGTGATTTCTAAAATTATGCCAGGGTCTGTAGAGTTGGCATCTTCTTTTACCAACAAAGCATTGTTATTATTTCAGACATCACAGCGAAATGAAGCAATGACTTTACTGGAAGAGGCCTTACTAATCTTCGAAAAAGAGAAAAATAAAAATGATCCTCACTATAGTGCAGCACTTGCTGGAGTTGGAGAAGCCTACTATCATCTTGGTGATTTTCCAAAATCAGTTCAGGCCTATGAAAAATCAATCCATATGATTGAACAGGTATATGGAAAGAATGAAAGTTACTGTATTGTATGTTACAATTGTTCTGTTGTCTGTCATGAAGCAGGCATGACGGAAAAAGAAGTTTTTTATAAAAAAGAAGCAGAAGGGATGATCTGATTATGAAAGGATTGGAGTTAGCGAAAGAATACTACAATTTTTATGGGAAGAGCATGATTCATGAGAAATTCCCAGAGTTTGAAAACAGGATTGCAGTTGGATTAGTAGGGCATGGCTCAGAATGCTATGGATTTGACGATTCTATTTCCCAGGATCATGATTTTGGACCAGCATTTTGTATGTGGCTGACAGAGGAAGACTACGAAAAAATTGGTTCCGCACTTGCATTTGAATATGAGCAGCTTCCAAAAGATTACGCTGGATTTACAGGAAGAGTGCAATCTACACATGGTGGTGGCCGAGTAGGTGTTTTTTCGATTTCAAGTTTTTATTATTCTTTGATTGGAGTTGATTCAATCCCCAAGAACAATAAAGAGTGGGTCTGGATCCCTGAAAGCAGACTTGCCGTTGCAACCAATGGGGAAGTGTTTCGCGATGATTATGGTATGTTTTCGAAAATAAGAGAAGGGCTTCTCCAGTTTTATCCCGAAGATGTCCGCATCAAGAAAATAGTAGCAAGAGCAGCCGCAATGGCACAGTCTGGACAATATAACTATGCCAGAAGTATGAGACGAATGGAAACCGTAACGGCACATGTAGCACTTTCGGAATTTGTGAAGAACACAGCCTCTATGGTATTTTTACTGAATAAAAAATATATGCCTTTTTATAAATGGATGCACAAAGGTATCTTTGAACTTGATATTCTTTGGGAGATTGCGCCAATGCTTACCACTTTATGCGAGCAGATGAATCAAAAACACGTCTGGTCAAGGGAGTCTTCAACAGAGAATCCCTATGAAATCAACCTGATGGATAAAAATGTTGAAATGATTGAAACAATCTGCGGATTGGTGGTGGAAGAGTTGAATCGTCAGGGCATAAGCAGTCTGTCAGACCGGTTTCTTGAAAACCACACTGGGCATATGATGGAGAAAATATCGGATATCGATATGAAGCGACTTCAGATTCTGGAAGGATAAGACTCGAATAAACTATTTGAAACATATGTTCGAATGTGCTATAGTATTACTACTTGAGGAGATTTAGAATGATTGCATATTTAAACGGAATAATAGCTGATATGGAAGACGACACCCTTGTAATAGACGTGGGGGGGATTGGATATCACGTGCGGGTGCCCTTGAATATTCTTGATTTGTTACCAGGCATTGGTGATCGTATTAAGATTTATACTTATACACTGGTGAGAGAAGATGCGTTTCAATTGTTTGGTTTTTTAAGTAAAGATGATCTGAGTATCTTTAAAAAATTAATTTTGGTGAATGGAATTGGACCAAAGGGTGCATTGTCCATTCTTTCTTCCATGTCTGCAGATACGTTGCGCTTTGCAATTTTTTCAGGTGATGCAAAAACAATTGCCAAAGCTCCCGGTATCGGTGCTAGAACTGCTGAACGATTAATCCTTGATCTCAAAGATAAAATTTCCTTCCCGACTGTGATACAAGATGGAGAGGCAGGTTCTTCTGGCAAGATGCCTGGTCTTGCGCAGGGATTTCAGGATGTAATGGAAGCTTTGGTTGCACTTGGCTATAGTTCCACAGAGGCACATCAGGCAATCAAGAAATCCGGAGTTTCACCAGAAGAGAACACAGAAGTCATCCTAAAAAAAGCGCTTTTAATGTTATAGAAATTACGAGCGAGTATTTTTCGTGGTAAGGGTTCAAAAAGGAACAGGTCTAAATGGTATGAAGAATAGAATTATTGAAACTGCACTGATAGAAGAAGAAAGTAAAACCGAAGTTTCTTTGCGTCCACAGAAGCTGTCAGAGTATATTGGACAGGAAAAAGCAAAAGAAAGTCTTACAATCTATATGGAAGCAGCAAAGGAACGTAACGATGCGCTAGACCATGTTTTGTTTTATGGCCCACCGGGACTTGGCAAAACAACATTAGCTGGCATCATTGCCAATGAGATGGGGGTCCATTTAAAAATAACAAGTGGTCCTGCAATTGAAAAACCTGGGGAAATGGCTGCAATTTTAAATAATCTTCAGGCTGGTGATGTATTGTTTATTGATGAGATCCATCGTTTGAACAGGCAGGTGGAAGAAGTGCTATATCCTGCCATGGAAGACTTTGCAATTGACATTATGATTGGGAAAGGACCAACTGCCAGATCTGTTAGGCTTACTCTTCCAGAATTCACACTGGTTGGTGCGACTACGAGAGCTGGTTTGCTTAGTGCACCCCTCAGAGACAGATTTGGTGTCATTCATCATTTGGAATTTTATACTGTCGATGAGTTGAAAGTCATTATTTTGCATTCCGCAAGAATTTTAGGAGTCGAAATTGATGAAACGGGAGCTGTTGAGCTTGCCAAAAGAAGCCGTGGAACACCACGACTTGCAAACAGAATTTTGAAGCGTGTCAGAGATTATGCACAAGTTAGGTATAATGGCATTATTACGAAGGAAGTCGCTGATCAGGTGTTAGATCTTCTTGGGGTAGATAAAATGGGACTTGATCAGATTGATCGAAATATTCTGAATACTATTATATTAAAATTCAGAGGAGGACCTGTCGGGCTTGAAACACTTGCTGCTTCCATTGGGGAAGACAGCGGAACACTTGAAGATGTTTATGAACCTTATCTTCTTAAAAACGGGTTCCTGAACAGAACACCAAAAGGAAGAATGGCAACAGAAGATGCTTATCATCATTTGGGTATTGAAATTCCAGGTTGATTTGTTATAATTGTAATAATACTGACAATTATTCTATTAATCGTATGTTTCATGAAGGGGTGCGCAGATGGCTTCAAAACATGATGTCGAGGTTATCATTTTTGGAAAAGTATTTACATTAAGTGGATACGAGGGTGAAGAGTATTTACAAAAAGTGGCTTCATACATCAACAACAAGATGAATGAATACAGCAAAGTTGACAGTTTTCGAAGACAGCCTGCTGATACACAGAATGTTTTATTACAGTTAAACATTGCAGATGATTATTTTAAGGCAAAAAAGCAGATTGAAACTCTAGAAGATGATTTAAGGGTGAAAGAACAGGAACTTTATGATCTCAAACATGAGTTAATTACTTCCCAGATAAAAATGGAAAACTGCGAAAAGAATTACAAGACACTTCAAGCAGAAGCAAATGAATCAATGAAAAAGATGATTCGTATGGAAACTGAATTAAAAGATATCAAAAAGAGTTAGTGGATCAGGCTGTCTTTATGACAGCCTTTTTTTACAACTGGTTTTAATTGTACGCGTGGTAATAAACGCAGATGGGTAATAAGAATGGATCAAGCAGAAAAAACAAGACAAACAAAACAAAACCGAATAGAAACATTACCAGAATTATTGGCGCCAGCCGGAAATTATGAAAGTCTGATTGGGGCTATGAATGCAGGCGCAGATGCAGTATACCTTGCAGGTGAAAAATATGGTGCAAGAGCATATGCCTCAAACTTCACACAGGACGAATTAATCCATGCTATCAAATATGCACATCTTCTTAAGAAGAAGATTTATCTGACCTTGAATACTTTATTGAAAAATAGTGAAATCAAAGAAATTTTTGATTTTATTCTCCCTTTCTATCAGGCGGGGCTGGACGCAGTCATCGTTCAGGATCTCGGTGTCTTTTATCTGATACATCAGTGTTTTCCGGGTCTTGAAATTCATATCAGCACACAAATGACCATTACTGGAAGTAATGGTGCTTTTTTAGTGAAAGAACTTGGCGCATCCAGAGTTGTCCCCTCCAGGGAATTGACCTTAGTGGAACTACAAAGCATAAAGAGATGCGTTCCGATCGAACTGGAGACATTTATTCATGGAGCAATGTGCTATAGTTATTCAGGCGCTTGTCTGTTTAGTAGCCTGCTAGGTGGCAGAAGTGGGAATCGCGGACGCTGTGCACAGCCTTGCAGATTACCATATAGAGTTGAAACCAATTCTTTTCAACAAAGCGCTGAATCGTATTGCCTTAGTCTGAAAGATTTGTGTACGATAGATTTTATCCCTGAATTGATAGCAAACGGAATTGACTCGCTAAAAATAGAGGGACGAATGAAAAAGCCTGAATATGCCGCAGGCGTCACTTCAATCTATCGAAAATACATAGATCGGTATGCTTCCAATCCGGATGCATTCCATGTTGCAAAAGAAGACCGGTCGTTTCTGGAGAAATTATATACCAGAAGTGAACAGCATTCCGGCTATTATACAATGCATAACAGTCGTGAAATGATTACAGTAGGAAAGCCAAATTATAATCAGGTGGATGATACCATTCTTACAGATCTTCGGAATCAATATCTATCTGAATCCAAGAAACTTCCGCTGACTGCTCAGGTAACTGTAAAATCAGGGCAACCGCTTCAATGCACCTTGTTTTATCTGGATCAAACAATCCTGGTAACAGGAGCCATGGTTTTAACTGCGCTTAAGAGTCCTGTCAAAAAAGAGGATATCGTTAAACAATTTAAAAAAACAGGACAATCAAACTTTTATTTTGATAACCTTATGATAGAAGTGTCTGATGATGCATTTGTCTCATTAAAGAGCTTAAATGAATTGAGAAGAGAGTCGTTAGAACTCCTTGAACATCAACTAACCCATTCAAACAGAGAAGAATCAGCGGAGTCTCGTGAATTGTTTGAAGCTTTTTGTATGCCTCATTTTAAAAATACAAAAAAAAATCTCAAAAATACAGCTCCAACAAATCAAAACAAGCAATTAAATCAACGATTATCTGTATCTGTTTCCAGCATCCCCCAGCTGTTAGAAGTATTACAGCATGACTTTATAAAAAAAGTATATTTGCCTGTGGATCTGTTATTACAAAAGGATACTGAATTTGATTTTGAGAAACATCCACTCTGGAACACCTTGATCAACTGGCGCGGCCACATATTCCTCGCCCTTCCCAATATCATGCGTGATACTTGTTTTGGTCTTGAAGACAATAGATTTCAGGAGATACTACTCAAATTATTATCTCATGAAAGAGTGAATGGATATCTTGTAAAAAATATTGATGCTCTCGGTTTTCTCGTGAAAAATCAATGCATTTATCCTGAAACTACGAAAGAAGTGGTGGCCGATGCTTCTTTCTATCAATTCAACCAATTAAGCAAGCAACTACTAAAATCATATATCTCTACGTATACCACATCCTACGAGTTGAATCTTGCAGAGTTGCTTCAGTTAGGCGTTGAAGGGATGGAGATCCCAGTTTATGGCAGAATTCCTATGATGGTTACAGCCAATTGTATTAGAAAAACAACAACTGGATGTGATCTTGGCAAGAGAACTGATTTTTATGATTTTACAAAAAATGAAAATACAATGTTCCTTCATGATCGATATGATACGAAATTTCCGGTTGTCTGTGATTGCAGTCATTGTTTTAATATCATCTATAATAGTGTTCCCCTTTCATTACATGGATATCTTCAACGGTTTGAATGTGAAAACCCTGCCGGCTTTCGAATTGATTTTACGATTGAAACCGCATTGGAAGTGACAGAAATATTGAACTATTTTCATACTTCCTGCTGTAATCTTTCGAATAGCAAAGAGCCTCCTTATCAGAATTATACAAAAGGACATCTTGCCAGAGGAGTAGAATAAATGGCTGGTTATTTATTAGAAACTTCAAAATATTTTATAGGAAGTATGATGCTTCTTTATCTTGTTTTTACGTTTTTGTCTCTTCCAGATCGAGATACCGAATCCATACGTTATAAAATCAGTCATTTTTCCTGTCTTTTTTTTCTGTTTGGAATTCATATCTTATCATTTGTGACCTTGTATCTGGAAAAGAAGAACATTACGTATTTATTTATTGGTTTAATGGAAGCAATCATTATTTTTGCAACACTTGTATTATTTCAATATATTTATCCGGAGGCAGATCATATGTTAACGACGCATATGTGCCTCTTATTGAGTATCGGCTTTATCATCCTAATGCGTCTTTCAACAGAAAAAGCAATCAGACAATTGGTAATCTGTGTGATTTGCCTCGTGATTGTATTATTTCTTCCTTATTTGTTTCATAAACTTAAAGTCTTCAAGTTAGTAAAGTGGTCCTATGCGATACTTGGACTTTTGCCTTTATTTCTTGTGCTTGTACTTGGAACCGTAACAAATGGATCGAAACTATCCTATCGTATTTTAGGCTTTTCATTTCAACCATCAGAATTTGTCAAAATCTTATTTTTATTTTTTACAGCAGCATTTTTATGGAAAGCAAAGGAAAAAAAGGATATTTTTGTTGCGATTTTTATCGCCGCTTTGCACGTTATTATACTTGTATTATCGAAAGATCTTGGAACTGCACTGATTTATTTTGTTTCTTTTCTTTTTATGCTTTATCTTGCAACGAATCGTATTCTCTTATTTGGAAGCGGATTACTTGCCGGCTCGATGGCCTCTGTGATTGCATATCAACTGTTTGATCATGTGAGACTACGGGTTTTAGTCTGGCAAAACCCATGGAATGATGTGACTGGAAGTGGATACCAGATTACGCAATCTCTTTTTGCGATTGGAACCGGAAGCTGGTTTGGTCTTGGTCTTTTTCGTGGAACTCCAGAATCGATTCCTTATGTTGAAACAGATTTTATATTTTCGGCAATTGCAGAGGAAATGGGTGTCGTCTTTGCTCTCTGTATTTTGCTTTTATTTTTAGCATGCTTTCTGCGTATTTTTTCGATTGCAATTCACTCTGGAGATGCGTTCGATCGATTACTGGTATCTGGAATTGGAATTATGATTTTATTTCAGGTATTCCTGACAGTCGGTGGCGGTACAAAACTGATTCCACTTACAGGTGTTACCCTTCCTTTGATTAGTTATGGTGGAAGTTCGATGGTCGTCACCCTTGTTCTATTTGGCATCGTGCAGGGTACCTGTCAAAACGACGAGAAACGAGAACCGCGAAAATGGATTTTCTCTTTCCCTGTCTGGATCACGAGTTGTGCTTTTATTGTTTCCATTCTGACTCTTATTGTTTATATTCTCACTTTTTCCTATCAGGACCGGGAACAACTTGTCAATAATAATTACAATCCAAGACAGGAGATGATTGAACAGCAGACCACACGAGGAAAGATTCTTGCATCGGGTGGAGAAGTTCTTGCAGAAACAATAGTAGATGAGAATGGAAATGAGGAAAGAAACTATCCCTATGAAAATTTATTTTCACATGTGATAGGATATGACACCTACGGTAAAATGGGAATTGAAAAACAATACAATTATAAGCTGATTACAAGTAGCATTCCGCTTAGTCAGAAAGTTGAGAATGCAGTTAATGGCAAAAAAAATCCTGGCAATACAATCCAGACTGGTCTTAATCTTGCGTTACAGGAAACTGCTTCGCAGGCACTAGGGGTTTATAAAGGTGCAATTATCGTAACACAACCTTCTACAGGGAAAATTCTTGCAATGGTATCCAAGCCGGATTTTAATCCAAATGAGATCAGCCAGATCTGGGACAGTATTTTAGAAGACAAGGAAAGCACTGTTTTCTTGAATAGAGCGATTCAGGGGAAATATCCACCAGGTTCCACTTTTAAAATCATTACTGCATTGGAATATTTAATAGAACAAAATGATTCCTATCAAAATTACCACTATCAATGTACAAGCCGTTTTGAAACACAAGATTCCACTGTTCAATGCTTTCACAAAACTGCACATGGGAGTCTGACGCTAGAAGAATCTTTTGCAAAATCATGTAATTCTTCTTTTGCCAATATTGGGATTGGTTTAAACAAAGCTTCCTTCCAAAAAACGTTAACAACTCTTTTATTTGGAGAAACAATTCCGTTTGAACTGGAAACAGCAGTTAGTTCAACCGCTCTGTTGGAAACTACTTCGGCTGATAATATGGTCCAGCTTGCAATCGGACAGGGAGAAACCGTTATCACACCCATGCATTTATCCATGATTACAAGTGCAATCGCAAATAACGGTATTTTAATGAAACCATATCTTGTAGAATCGATTCAGACAAGCGAAGGAGAAGTGTTACAATCCATATCACCACAAAAGATTGGTAGAATCATCGAGAGCAAAGAAGCTACTATTTTAAAAACTTTTATGGAAGCAGTTGTAGAAGAGGGGACCGCAACAAAGTTAGCTGGACTTTCCTATACTGCGGCAGGAAAAACGGGATCAGCAGAATATAATACAATAAAAGAAGACAGCCATGCCTGGTTTACTGGATTTGCTCCAGTAGAATCGCCAGAAATAGCTGTCACTATCATTATCGAAGGCGCCGGAAGTGGCGGAGATTATGCCGTTCCAATCGCAAAACGAATCTTTGATCAGTACTTTAAAGAATAATCGTTCTTAATTGTAGTCATTTTGAATCAGATAAAAGAAAGAATTGAAATTTCCTTATAGTACTGTAAGTCGATTAGTTGATCGTTCTCAACTGCTTTCACAAGCGGATGGGAAAGAAAGTGATTGTTAATCAGCATCACGTCTGCAATAACCTGGTTACTCAGGACAACACGCCTACCCATCTGGCTTTTGGCAATATGTTCGAGAATTGGCCTTAAAATTGCTGACTCATATCGACCGAATCCACTTTCTTCAAAAGTCTGGATTACTTGAAACGGGTTCATTGAGGAGCGATAGGTTCTTGCAGAAGTCATTGCCTCATAAGTATCTACAATTGCAATGATTTTTGCGTATAGATCAATTTCATCATCGATCAGGTGATTTGGATACCCAGAACCATCGTTTCGTTCATGATGCATCAACGCCGCATTTATAATATGCAAATCAATCTGCTTATTTCGGATTAGTTCATAACCAAGTAAGGTGTGCGTCTGCATTTTCGTGTATTCTTCGTTGCTCAGACGTCCTGGCGTCCACAAAAGATCATTTGGTAACTTTAACTTCCCAATATCATAGTAAAATCCACATAAGGTGAGTGTCTTGCTTGCTTCATCTGACATACCAAGCCAATTAGAAAATACATTGCAAATTAATGCGGCATTGAGGCAATGGGCGTAGGTGAGATCATCTTCACTCGGCTGCATATAATAGAGAAGCATTAGTAGTTCTTCGCCCGTCGTAACACAGGAGCGTATGTTGTCATGAATCTGTAGCAGATAATTCTGATTCATGATAACGCCAGTCTGTAAAAACTCATCTGTCATATATTTATAGGCATTGAGATTATTACGATATACTTTTTCGAAATCCTGATATCTTTTTGTCAGATGGATTTTTTCATAGTGTGTTGTTGCATAGTCTACTTTTTCCTTGATTGAAACACACATAATAGAGTATCTGGCAAGTTTGTTAATCATGCTGATATCAAGTATTGTGTTCTCTGGAAATAATAGTTCTCCGTGATAAGTATATACATTTTCAGCCAATTCCATCCCTGGAATTAATTCAATACGTGCTACAGATTTCATGATTCCCTCCCCAAAATGATTCTATATTAAGTATAAAGTATTCCGTTTTATTGTCAATCAAATTAAAATCGATTCTTTAGATTTTTAAGAAATCCATTCCGTTCTGTTAAAAGCAAATAGAATATGATAAAATAACCAGGTAGACAATTCCAAGAAAGAGATATGACAGGTGAATCAATGAAATTTTATTCAAATCTGTATACAACGCATTTCTACAGAAATAAAAAACATCGTATTTGCCGTAAGCTTAAGTCTGCAAAAGGGAACCTTGCTCTCTATGTTATTGTCCTATCTGAAACAACTGATTTGCTAGAAATCTATCATAGTTCCATTTTGTGTCAGTCCTATTTTAAAGAAAAGGAATTATATGTAATTGGAATTGCAGAAACCCATCCAAAAGCCGTTCGTTTATCCACTGATATTATTCTTGAACTGTATCAGAAAACGGGAGCTTTTGATATAAAAGAATATACTGCTGCCTGTTTCAATTCATAAACATACTAAAAAACCGGAAGGGGTATCATGATTCAGGGAACCTTGTTCATTTTAAAAATTATAGGGATTATTTTTCTTATTATAGTAAGTATATTAATACTACTGCTATGTTTGCTCTTGTTTGTTCCGATTCGCTATCATGTAGTCAGTGAAAAAAAAGAGGTCTTTTTTTTGAAAGCAAAACTACACTGGCTTTTTCATTTTATTACGGTTGACTTCTTCTACCAGGACTCTTTTCGATATGTTGTTCATGTTTTTGGTATTCCAGTTATTCGCTCACAAAAAGAAACATCTTCCCGAGGGAAAAGAAATCGTAAGCACAAAACTTCGATTTCGGCGGAAGATAAGAGTGATACGTCTTTAAAATCAGAATTAGATACTGATATAATAGAGAGCATGACCAAACAACAAAAAAAAGAATCTAAAAATACAGGATATCAAAGTACAAACACTAAAAAGACAGAAGAAAATGAAGCAGAAGAAAATAAAACAAAAAAAAATAAAACCGAACAAAATAACACGGAACATGATAACACAACGCAAAAGAAGAAGCGGAAGATTGGCCGTGGTATACACAAACTCTTAACAAAGATTCAATACACTTTCCATACTATATGTGATAAAATAAAAGAGATTTCAAAACAAATTGATTATTATGTCAGGGTATTAAAAGATCCTGCATGTAAGCAGGCACTGGAAGTTTCTCTGAAACAAATACACAGTTTATTAAACAGTATCAGACCACGTAAATTCCAAATTCATATCGAAATTGGGACCGAAGATCCTGCTACACTTGGAACAATTATGTCATGGTATGGAGTCTTTTATCCAATTTATACACATCATATTCAGATTTACCCGGAATTTGAAAAAGAGATTTTTGTTTATGATGCATTTTTTAAAGGTCGGATCAGAATTGCAAGAGTCGTAATCGTTCTTTCAATTCTATATTTTGATAAAAATATTCGCAGAATCATTTCGTTATTAAAAAGGGAGGAATTATAATGGCTGAAAATAATAATACAACAGGAGTGGTTGATTCGCTTATCAAGGGAATGGAAACGTTTCTTTCCTCAAAAACAGTAGTAGGTGAGCCAACGAAGATAGGAGATACTATTATTGTACCATTGGTTGACGTTACCTTTGGTGTTGGTGCTGGTACAAGTTCCAATGGCAGTAAAAATGGTAGTGGTGGTGGTATGTCAGGGAAAATGACACCTAGCGCAGTGCTGGTTATTAAAAATGGACAGACAAAACTTGTTAATATTAAAAATCAGGATACCATTACAAAAGTTCTGGATATGATTCCGGATATTATGGATAAGTTTACTACAAAAAAGGAAACAATGATGGATGACGATGATGCCATTGATCTTGCCTTCCCTGAAAAAGAAAAATAAAGAGTTGAATTTGAGGTGAATGTCTGTGATAAGTCCAAAAGAGGAAGAATTGAAAAGTTTTTTGTTTCGTGAAAACATTAGAATAGAAGCAGAAAGAGAACGGTTAACGCAATATGAGGAAGCGCTTAATCAGGAAAAAACCCATTTTCTGGATGAAATGAAAGAATGGAATCGAAAAATCGATCAAGAACGAGGACGGCTTAAGGAAGAACAGAATCTCTTTGAACGTAAGCTTAAAATCCTTCAAAATGCATATCATCAACTGGATCTTGATAAGAAAGCAATTGAAAAAGAAAAACGGTCTATTCATCTCAACAAAGAGTATCAGACACGAGAAAATAATGTCATTCAATATGTCAGCATTCGTTCCTTCTTTAAAGGGGTACACAATAATCTGACTCTGAAAAAGAGATATAAAGATTTAATGAAAATATTTCATCCTGATAATGTCTGCGGAGATAGTGAAACCGTAAAAATGATCAATGCAGAGTACCAGGTGTTAAAACAAAAATATGAAAATGAATAAGTTTGAATTTAGATGAAAGAAGAAAAGTAGTGCATAAAAAAAGACTATCAATGATAGTCTTTTTTAAACATTCTTAAGCTCTTTCAACTTTGCCGGACTTTAAGCAGCTTGTACATACGTGCAGTTTCTTTGCAGCTCCGTTTACTTTACATTTAACACTTTTTACGTTTGCATTCCAGATATGATTTGATCTTCTATGAGAATGGCTTACTGCATTACCAAAATGAACGCCTTTTCCACAAACTTCACATTTCGCCATAATAGCACCTCCCTAGACATACTAAGCCTCTTAGGCTCGCGACTTAATTATATTATCAGAAATGTAAAAATTATGCAAGTAAAAAAACAGGAAAAAATTAAAAAATAATGATATCTTTTTTTACCTGTTTCTTTTTTTGAATAAAACAGTTATAATAACTCTAGTATTTTGTAAAAGTGGTTTGTATCATAAAATGAAATGAATTTATAAAGTCAGGAGGTTTTACTATGAAGGGAAATATGGATACATATATGGGGAATATCGAAATAGATGATGAAGTAATCGCGCAATATGCTGGTTCCGTGGCAATAGAGTGTTTTGGAATTGTAGGCATGGCATCTGTCAATGTAAAAGATCAGGTTGTTAACCTTCTCAAAAGAGATCACTTAACGCGTGGCATTGCTGTTCAAGTTGTAAACAACAAATTGTTGCTTGATTTTCATGTCATTGTATCATATGGCGTAAGCATTCTTGCTGTTTCGGAAAATCTGATTAGTAATGTTAAGTACAAAGTAGAAGAATTCACAGGGATTAAGATTGAAAAAATCAATATCTATGTGGAAGGCGTTCGAGTGATTGATTAAGGAGGATATAGAAGTGGCATTAAATAATATCGACGCTAAGATGCTTTCCAAAATGTTCTTAGCTGGAGCAAACAACTTAGACCATAAAAAAGAATGGATTAATGAATTAAATGTATTCCCGGTACCTGATGGGGATACTGGAACGAATATGACTATGACCATCATGGCTGCTGTGAAAGAAGTCATGTCTCTTGATGAACCTGACATGAAGGCGCTTTCAAAGGCAATCTCATCTGGATCGCTAAGAGGCGCAAGAGGGAACTCTGGAGTTATCCTGTCACAGTTACTACGTGGAATGTGTAAAGTAATCGCGGACTATGATGAAATCACCATTCCTGTTATGACTGAAGCTTTTGAAAAAGCAGTGGAAACTGCATATAAAGCAGTTATGAAACCGAAAGAAGGCACCATCTTAACGGTGTCAAAGGGCCTTTATGAAAAAGCCTCTGAGTTATGCAATCAGGGTGTAACTGATATGGAATTATTTTTTCAGGAAGTCATTGCACATGGCGATTATGTATTAAGCCAGACGCCTGAAATGTTGCCTGTATTAAAACAAGCGGGTGTGGTTGATTCTGGTGGACAGGGATTGATGGAAGTTGTTCACGGTGCATTTGATGCACTTTTAGGAAAAGAGACAGATCTCACAATTCCGGATTTTAAGCCACTATCCCAAAAATCAACAAAAGAAGTTCAGGAAAATTACGATATCAAGTTTGGTTATTGCACCGAATTTATTATTCTTCTTGAAAAAGTCTTTAATATTAAGCATGAAATAGATTTCAAAGCATATCTTGAGTCAATTGGTGATTCTATTGTTGTTGTTGCAGATGATGAAATTGTAAAAGTACATGTTCACACAAATGATCCAGGTATGGCAATCCAAAAAGCGCTTCAATATGGGGCACTTTCTAATATGAAGATTGACAATATGAGAATAGAACATCAGGAAAAGTTAATCAAAATGGAAGAAAACCAGTCAACTCAGCAAACTCCTACTCCAAAACAGGAACTAAAAGAAGTTGCATTTGTTGCCGTTTCTGTTGGAGAGGGTATGAGCGAGATCTTTAAAGGACTTGGTGTTGATTCTGTGATTGAAGGCGGTCAGACTTTAAATCCAAGTACAGATGATATTTTGAATGCAATTGAAGCTGTTCACGCCAAGAACGTTTTTGTATTTCCAAATAATAAAAATATTATTCTTGCAGCAAGTCAGGCAAAAGAGATGAGCGAATCAGTCAATGTGATTGTCATCCCGACCAAGACAATTCCACAGGGTATTTCTGCAATCATCAATTACGTTCCAGAACGGGATTTAATTGAGAATGAAGAAAACATGAACGAAGAAATCAAACGTGTCAGAACTGGACAGGTTACTTATGCGGTAAGAGATACTATCATAGAAGAGAAAGAAATCAAACAGGGCGATTATATGGGCATTGGCGACAATGGAATCCTCTCTGTAGGCACCGATATGGAAAAGGTAGCTTTTGATATGGTTCGAAATATGATGAATGATGAATTAGAATTGATCAGCATCTATTATGGAAGTGATGTGACCGTTGACGCTGCAGAACTTTTAAAAGAAAAAATAGAAAAAGAATATCCCGAATGTGATGTGGAACTTCAATTCGGTGGACAGCCAATCTACTATTATGTGGTTTCAGCAGAATAGTAGAGAACATTTTATAGGTCGTAAATACTTGTGGCAGCTTATTATAATGGGCTGCCGCTTTTCATATCAAATATATGATAAAGTATCCTAGAGGTATCAAAATGAAGCTAACAGATTCCGTTCTTGTGTTAAAAGGAATTGGACAAAAAACTGCAGACTTATTTGAAAAAATGAATTTAAAAACAATAGAGGATTTATTGTTTTATTTTCCGCGTGGATATGAAAAGTACCAGGAGCCAATTGCCATTAACCAACTTTCCGATGGTATGAATGCCTTTTGTGGGAAAGTGGATGGACGCCCTGTTTCAAAAAAAGTCAGACATTTAACGATAACAACTCTTTTCGTTTCGGATCTCACGGGTAAAATACAACTTACTTTTTTTAATATGCCCTTTATTGCGAATGCTCTCAAACCAGGAGAAGCGTATGTCTTTCGTGGTGTTATTCGCGAAACAGCTAAAACCGGCACTTATTGTGAACATCCAAAAATTTTCAAAAAAGAAGAGTATCAGAAAAGAATGCAATCTCTTTATCCTGTGTATCCTCTCGTCAAGGGTGTAACACATGCAACCATAACAAAAGCAATCCTGCAGATTCTTTCCTCCGGTTTCTCCTTAGAGGAGCGACTGCCATTCACAATCCTTCAAAAGTACGATTTGTTACCAATTCAAGAGGCGATTTTACAGATTCATCTTCCCCTTAATGAAATTAGTGCAGCAAATGCAAGAAGAAGACTTGTTTTTGATGAATTTTTCCTTTTTTTGTTTTCAATTGCTCTACTCCGAAATGAAACTGAAAAGATGCAAAACTGTTATCCCTGCATTGAAACCGCTGATATTCCCAGATTTATAGAAAGATTGCCTTTCAACTTAACGAAAGCACAAACCAACGTATGGAATGAAGTAAAACAGGAGTTAATGAGTGAATTTGTTATGAATCGTCTGATTCAAGGGGATGTTGGCTCTGGAAAGACAATCATAGCAGTATTAGCCATGATTATGTCTGCAACCAATGGCTTTCAAAGTGCAATGATGGCACCAACAGAAGTTCTTGCAAGACAGCATTTTGAATTGGTCAAGTCTATGGCAACACAGTATGCACTCCCGCTCAAGCCAATTCTGTTAACGGGTTCTCTGAGCGTAAAAGAAAAAAAACTTGCACAGAATCTGATTCGGGATAATGAGGTGAATGTTGTGTTTGGAACACACGCACTCATTCAGGATCACGTTCGTTTTCATACACTTTCGCTGGTCATTACAGATGAACAACATCGTTTTGGGGTGAGACAACGTGAAACCTTTGCCGATAAAGGAATGCAAACGCATGTGCTTGTCATGAGCGCAACACCGATTCCAAGAAGTCTTGCCATGATTTTATTTGGAGATATGAATCTTTCTGTCATGGATGAGCTGCCAAGGAACAGACTTCCGATTAAAAATTGTGTGGTCGATCATAAGTTTCGAAAGAAAGCTTATGAATTGATGCAGGATGAGATTCATCACGGCCGACAGGTTTATGTCATCTGCCCCATGATAGAAGAGGGGGAAATGGATGGTCTTGAAAATGTATCTGATTATAAAACGAAGTTAAAATCCTTCTTTCCTGATTCCATCAGAATTGAAGCCTTACATGGCAAAATGAAGCCCATCGAAAAAAACAGAATCATGGAGCGATATGCAGAAGGCTTAATTGACATTCTTGTTTCCACAACAGTCATAGAAGTGGGAATCAATGTTCCAAATGCTACCATTATGATGATAGAAAACGCAGAAAGATTCGGACTTGCACAGTTACATCAGCTCAGGGGAAGAGTTGGCAGAGGAAAACATCAGTCCTATTGTATTTTTGTGAGTGGAACGAATAACCAGACGACAATGGATCGGTTGTCAATCTTAAATAATTCAAATGATGGATTTAAAATTGCAGAAGAAGATATGAAGCTTCGAGGACCTGGTGACCTGTTTGGAATCAGACAAAGTGGTATGATGGACTTTGTCTTGGCGGATGTGTTTCAGGATGCCACAATTCTGCAGGAAGCACAGAAGGAAGTGGCAGCAATTTTAGTGGAAGACCCAACACTTTCCAAACCGGAACATGCCAGACTAAAATGGCTCAAAGAGCATGATCGGTATCATCAGGTTGACTTTAGGACTATCTAAAGGTAGAATAGGAAAATACAAATTTGCACGAGGAGGATATCAAGTGTCAAAAGTAGCAGTCGTAACAGATAGCAATAGTGGTATTACACAGAACCAGGCAGGAGAGCTTGGTGTCTATGTTGTCCCAATGCCATTTATGATAGACAATGAAATTTTTTATGAAGATATTACGCTTTCAAGAAATGACTTTTTTAAACAACTAGGAGAGAACGCTACCATTTCAACCTCTCAGCCAAGCCCGGAATCTGTGATGGAGCTTTGGGATTCTATCTTAAAAGAATACGATGAAATTGTTCATATCCCTATGTCAAGTGGACTCAGTGGCTCTTTTGAAACTGCACATATGCTTTCACAGGACTATGCAGGAAAAGTGCATGTCGTCAATAACCAACGGATTTCTGTCACACAACGGCAATCGGTAATGGATGCCATCTTGCTCTCGAAAAAAGAAGTAGGCGCTGCTGAAATTAAGGCTACTCTGGAACAAGACAAATTCAATTCCAGTATTTACATTATGCTGGATACTTTGTATTACTTAAAAAAAGGGGGGCGGATTACACCAGCCGCCGCAACGCTTGGAACTATATTAAAATTAAAACCCGTACTCCAGATTCAGGGCGATAAACTTGATGCGTTCGCAAAAGCAAGAACTATTTCCCAGGCGAAATCCATCATGATAGGTGCAATCAAAAAAGATATTGAGGAACGTTTTGGTGGAATGGATCAGGAGCAGATTACACTTATGGTAGTGCATTCGCAGAATGAAGAAGCGGCTAAACAGCTAAAAGCTGAGCTTATGCTTGAATTCCCAGGATTTAACGTTTACATTGATCATCTTTCCTTAAGTGTTGCCTGTCATATTGGTCCGGGATCCCTGGCAATTGCCTGTACCAAAAATTTATTACTTTCTTAGTTTACAATGAAAGGAGGCGTGTGCTTCCTTTTTTTCTTTAAAATGTATATTATTTGTGCTATAATCACGATGTATTTGTGAATAAATTATAAAGAGGAAGGTTTTCATCATGGCGAAAGCGACTGCATACGATGCGTCAAGTATCACCGTATTAGAAGGATTAGAGGCTGTAAGAAAAAGACCAGGTATGTATATAGGCAGTGTTTCAACAAAAGGACTCAATCATTTGATTTATGAAATTGTTGATAATTCAGTGGATGAACATCTTGCCGGGTACTGTGATGAAATACGAGTCACCCTAGAAGCAGATGGAACCGCATCCATACAGGATAATGGAAGAGGAATCCCAATTGAAATGCATGAAAAGGGAATGAGCGCAGAACGACTTGTTTTCACAACACTTCATGCAGGTGGTAAATTTGATAATAGCTCTTATAAAACAAGTGGTGGTCTTCACGGTGTTGGATCTTCAGTTGTAAATGCCCTTTCAACGCAATTGACTGTTAGAGTCAAGAAAAACGGTTTCATTCATGAAGATCGTTATGAAAGAGGAAACCCCGTTGTTGCTCTTGAAAATGGTTTACTCCCTGTGATTGGAAAAACAAAAGAAACAGGAACCTATATCAACTTTTTACCAGATGATACTATATTTGAAAAAACCAGATTTAAATCTGATGAAGTCAAAAGCAGGCTTCACGAGACAGCATACCTGAATCCAAATCTTCGAATTGTGTTTGATGATCTTCGTTTAGAAGAGCCAGAACATATTGAATACCACGAAAAAGAAGGCATTATTGGGTTTATTCAGGATATGAATAAAAATAAAGAAGCGGTGCATGATGCAATTTATTATAAAGGGGAATCTGAAGGCATTACAGTCGAAGTAGCATTTCAATATGTAAATGAATTTCATGAAAATGTCCTTGGATTTTGCAATAATATCTACAATGCTGAGGGTGGGACTCATCTGACTGGTTTTAAAGCAATTTTTACAAATGTTATTAATACCTATGCAAGAGAACTTGGTATTTTAAAAGAAAAAGATGCAAATTTTACTGGTTCTGATGTGCGAAATGGTATCACAGCAGTCATCTCCATCAAACATCCTTCCCCACGTTTTGAAGGCCAGACCAAAACAAAACTAGACAATCAGGACGCTGCGAAAGCAGTTTCAAAGGTAACCGGAGAGGAAATCATCCGGTATTTTGATCGCAATCTGGAAAGTTTAAAAAATGTAATTGGATGTGCCGAAAAGGCAGCAAAAATTAGAAAAACAGAAGAAAAAGCCAAAACTAATATGCTCTCAAAGCCTAAATTTTCCTTTGATTCCAACGGAAAACTTGCAAATTGTGAGTCGAAAGAGGCAAATAAGTGCGAAATCTTCATTGTGGAGGGAGATTCTGCAGGAGGAAGTGCAAAAATGGCTAGAAACAGGATGTTTCAGGCGATTCTTCCAATCAGAGGTAAAATTCTAAACGTTGAAAAAGCGAGTATTGATAAAGTTCTTGCAAACGCTGAAATCAAGACAATGATTAATACGTTTGGATGTGGTTTTTCAGAAGGATATGGAAATGACTTTGATATTTCAAAGTTGCGCTACCACAAGATAATTATTATGGCAGATGCAGATGTCGATGGATCTCATATCTGTACCTTATTGCTTACTTTATTTTACCGATTTATGCCAGAACTAATCTATGAAGGGCATATCTATATTGCAACACCACCGCTTTACAAGGCAATTCCTGCAAAAGGTCCGGAAGAATATCTATATGACGAAGCAGCATTAAGCAAATATCGTAAAACGCACAAAGGATCTTTTACCTTACAGCGTTATAAAGGTCTCGGAGAGATGGATGCACAACAACTCTGGGAGACAACACTGGATCCCGAAAGCAGAATGTTGAAACTGGTTGAAATCGAAGATGCAAGGCTTGCGTCTGATGTCACTGAGATGTTGATGGGAACTGAAGTTCCACCCAGAAAAGCATTCATTTATGAGCATGCAACAGATGCAGAACTTGATATATAAGAAAGGCAGCAAGTGATATGGATGACAAAATGATTAAAACGGAATACTCTGAGGTTATGCAAAAATCATATATTGATTATGCGATGAGCGTAATTGTTGCCAGAGCATTGCCCGATGTCCGCGATGGTCTGAAACCGGTACAGCGTCGTACCCTTTATGATATGTATGAACTTGGAATCAAATATGATAAGCCCTACCGAAAAAGTGCCAGAATTGTCGGGGATACCATGGGTAAATATCATCCACATGGAGACAGTTCCATCTATGAATCCTTAGTCGTTATGACGCAGGAGTTTAAAAAAGGTCTTCCACTTGTTGATGGACATGGAAACTTCGGAAACATCGAAGGTGATGGTGCTGCTGCCATGCGTTACACAGAAGCAAGGCTTGCTAAAGTTACCCAGGAAGCATTCCTGGGTGATCTGGATAAAGATGTAGTTGATTTCATCCCCAATTTTGATGAAAACGAAAAAGAGCCCTCTGTTCTTCCAGTTAAAATCCCAAATCTTTTAATCAATGGAGCTGAAGGAATCGCAGTTGGTATGGCAACCAGTATTCCACCCCACAATCTTTCAGAAGTTCTAGGTGGCATGAAGGCTTATATGCTAAATCCAGACATTACAACGGCAGAACTGATGAAGCATATCAAAGGTCCTGATTTTCCTACAGGTGGAATCGTCATCAATCAGGATGAATTGCTATCTATCTACGAAACCGGAACAGGCAAAATAAAGGTGCGTGGAAAAATCGAAGTAGAGAAGGCAAAATCAGGGAAGACAAATCTTGTAATCACTGAAATCCCCTATACCATGATTGGTCTCAACATAGGTAAGTTTTTATCCGATGTTGCAAACCTGGCTGAAACAAAAAAAACAATGGATATTGTTGACATTACGAATCAATCTTCAAAAGAAGGAATCAGAATTGTCATCGAATTAAGAAAAGATGCTGATATCAATAATTTCATCAATATGCTCTATAAAAAAACGAGACTTGAAGATACCTTTGGCGTCAATATGCTTGCGATTGATCAGCAAAAGCCCGAAATCATGGGGTTAAAGACAATATTGCAAAGAAATGTTGCATTCCAGTTTGAAATTGCAACAAGAAAATATACAAATCTTTTAAACAAAGAGCTTGCCAAAAAAGAAATACAGGAAGGCCTGATTAAAGCATGTAATGTCATTGACCTGATTATTGAAATATTAAGAGGTTCCAAAGACCGCGCCATGGCAAAAGCCTGCCTTACCCAGGGTGAAACAAAGGGAATCAAATTCAAATCAAAAGAATCCAGTATCATGGCGCAACAACTCATGTTTACAGATAACCAGGCTACTGCAATTCTTGAAATGCGCTTATACAAATTGATTGGCCTTGAAATCGAAGCTTTAATTGCGGAGCATGATGAGACAATGGAGAATATTTATCGGTATGAAGATATCTTGTCAAGAAAAGACTCCATGTCTCAGGTCATCTTAAATGAATTGGAACTGATCAAAAAAGAAAATTCCAGACCCAGAAGAACAATCCTTGAAAATGCGCAAGAGGCAGTCTATGTTGAAAATAAAATTGAAGAAATGGATGTCATGTTCCTCATGGATCGTTTCGGATATTCAAAGACAATCGACATGAGCACATTTGAACGAAATAAGGATACGGTTCTGGCGGAATATAAATACATCTTTAAATGTAGTAATACTGGCAAAATATGTATGTTTACCAATACAGGACAACTACACAGTGTGAAAGTATCAGACCTTCCCTACTGTAAGCTTCGTGACAAAGGAATACCAATCGACAACGTGAGCAACTATGATTCTTCCCGGGAAACAATTCAACTGATTACAGGTCAATCCGAACTCAATCTTTACCGGATTTTGTTTGTCACCAAACAGTCTATGATGAAACTAGTGGATGGTGGAGAGTTTGATGTCAATAAAAGAACAGTTATGGCTTCGAAGCTGCTGGATGGAGATGAAATAATCTGCGTTGCACTGGATCAGGATTTGAAACATATCATCCTGCAATCAAAAGATGGTTATTTTTTGAGATTTCCAGTTGATGAAATTCCCGAAAAGAAAAAAGCCGCCATTGGCGTGCGTGGAATGAAGTTGGCCACACATGACTTGGTTGAACAGGTAACATTAACAGGCAGCGTGCCAATGAATCATCTGAACTACAAAGAGAAACTAATTGAATTAAGCAAAATCAAGCCAGCGAAAAGAGATAGTAAAGGAACTAAAATCAGAATCTAAGCGGGGAGTAAATTTATGCGTGTAATTGCAGGGATTGCAAAAAGTCTTAAACTAAAAACGCCTGAGGGCATGGATACACGCCCTACGCAGGACCGGATCAAAGAGACATTGTTTAATATGATTCAGTTTGAACTTCCGGGTAGCGTTTTTGTCGACTTATATAGTGGAAGTGGTGGAATTGGAATTGAAGCATTAAGCAGAGGAGCAGAAAAATGTTACTTTGTGGATCATAATCAGGAAGCGATGCAATGCATCCGGGATAATTTAAAAACAACCAAATTAGAATCACAAGCAATTTTATTGAAAAAAGAAGTTGCATCTGCCCTTTTGGAAATCAAAGAGGAGCATATTGATTTTATTTTTATGGATCCTCCCTACACGCTTTTAGAGGAAGAAAAGATTTTCGAAAAACTTTCAACAATGGATTCCATTGATTCTGACACAACCATTATCTGTGAAGCTGCTTTGACAACAGATTTTTCCATTCTTGAATGTCATGGATTTCATATTGTAAAAGAGAAAAAATACAAAACGAATATGCATGTATTTATGCAAAGAGGGAAGGCGTAAAAATGAAGGCTGCAATCTATCCTGGTAGTTTTGATCCAGTCACCTTTGGGCACTTAGATGTCATCACAAGAGCATCGCAAATCTTTGATGAATTAATTGTCAGTGTACTAAATAATACACAAAAGACTCCATTGTTTTCTGTTGACGAACGTGTTAATATATTAAAAGAAGCTACGATGCATCTGCCGAATGTCAGAATCGATTCCTTTAGTGGACTCTTAATTGATTATGCTAAAACGCAGAATATTCATGTTGTCATTCGTGGGTTACGTGCCATCACTGATTTCGAATTTGAATTACAGATTGCACAAACGAATCGAAAGCTTTCAAATGAAGAAATTGATACCATATTTCTGACAACAAGTCTGGAATTTGCTTATCTGAGTTCTTCAAGCGTAAAAGAAATTGCAAGTTTTAAGGGTGATATTTTACCTTGTGTTCCTGCATTTGTTGCAGATCTTGTATATGAAAAGTATGGTTTTAAGAGATAGTCATTTTTTTGTTAAAAAGATGCAATCAGCTATATAATATATGATTAGAATGGAGAAATACGAAATATGAGCAGCAGAATCGAACAATTGATTGATGAAATGGAAGAGTATATCGACAGTTGTAAGTATCAGCCTTTGTCCAATACCAAAATCATAGTGAACAAAGAGGAAATCGACGAACTATTGAGAGAACTTCGCACAAAAACACCTGATGAAATTAAACGGTATCAGAAAATTATTAGTAATAAAGAAGCAATTTTAAATGATGCCAGAGAAAAAGCAGAAGCCCTGATCAATGAAGCTACGATTCATACCAATGAGCTCATTAATGAGCACGAGATTATGCAACAGGCATATTTTCAGGCAAATGAAGTCGTTACACTTGCAACCAGGCAGGCACAGGAAATTCTTGATAGTGCTACTTTTGAAGCAAATAACGTGAAGGCATCTGCC
>CANRNK010000025.1 GCA_947631985.1 uncultured Lachnospiraceae bacterium
GGATTCTATCACGAAAGTATAAATGAAACGATTAAATCCAGGATATACGGTTTGTCCTATAAAGCAGATTGCACTATTCCCTACGAGGAGTTGCGTTACCTTTCCATCCGCTACCTGAATTTTGAAGGAAGCCAGGAGACCGGAGAACTCATTTGCAGTAACTTGATTGCTGATGATTTACTAGAAATCTTCTATGAATTGTACCTTGCTTCATACCCTATTGGCAAAATAAAACTCATTGACGAATACCAGGCAGATGACGATCTCTCCTGTGCAGATAATAATACTTCCTGTTTTAATTACAGAGTTGTGGAAGGAAGCGAAAAGCTTTCTAAACATGCCTTAGGTCTTGCCATTGATATCAATCCCGTCTATAATCCCTATGTCACCTATCCCGACGGACAGATTAGAATTACTCCTGTTGGAAGTGAAATTTATGCAGATAGAACACAGGATTTCCCTTATAAGATAGATGAATCCGACCTTTGTTATCAGCTTTTTATGTCTCATGGCTTTACATGGGGTGGCAGCTGGAATACATTAAAAGATTATCAGCACTTTCAAAAATCATTTGATTAATCTAAAATTTCATTAAAAAAAGGCTATGATTCTCGGAATCATAGCCTTCTACTTTTGGATTATACTAACTCAAGTAATACTTCCATCGCTGCATCACCTTTACGTAGGCCAATCTTAACGATTCTGGTGTATCCACCTTTACGGCTAACATATTTAGGTGCAACTTCGTCAAACAGTCTAGCAACAAGATCAACTTCTTTTGTGTTTTTCTTTTTACCAGCATTTGTTGTAGGTACTTCTGTTACAGAATATAATACTTTCATCATTTGTCTTCTTGCATGTACTCTTGATGGAAGGTCTTTTTTGATTTCTTTTTCAACTTCATCATAAACTGTTACTTTTTTACCATTTACAACTTCTTTGACTCTCTTGCCATCTTTGTCTTTACGAGCAACTTTTGCTTTTACTTTAACAACTTCAAAGTTATCTTTTTCTTTTACAGCCATTGCAATCAGTCCTTCAGCGATTTTCTGAACTTCTTTTGCTTTTGATTCTGTAGTGATCATTCTTCCATTGTATAAAAAGCTTGTTACCTGACCTCTAAGCAATGCTTTTCTCTGACTTGATGTTCTACTAAGTTTTCTGTATCCTGCCATTTTAATCTCCTCCATGATGGACGCATCCGGCCACGCTCTTTGGACTTACTTACCGAATGTTGTTAACTGTTCCATTTATGAGTTATATGAAAACGTGCTATGTAGTCTTATCGCTTTCACAAAATCATTTCACTCTTTATTCTTCTGCAGGGTTAAGTTCAAGACCTAATTCCTTCAATTTTGCGAGCACTTCTTCAAGAGATTTTCTACCGAGGTTACGCACCTTCATCATATCTTCTGAAGTTCTGTTGGTTAGTTCTTCAACGGTATTGATTCCTGCTCTTTTCAGGCAGTTATAAGAACGAACAGATAGTTCTAATTCGTCAATACTCATCTCCAATACTTTTTCTTTTTCGTCATCTTCTTTTTCAATCATGATTTCTGCAGTTTTTGCATTCTCTGACAAATCAATAAAGAGACTTAAATGTTCGCTAAGTACTTTTGCTGCAAGGCTAACTGCTTCCGATGCAACAAATGTTCCGTTTGTAAAAACGTCCAGTGTGAGTTTATCATAATCTGTAATCTGTCCAACACGTGTGTTCTCAACAGCCATATTTACTCTTTCAACTGGTGTATAAATCGAGTCAATCGCAATGACACCAATTGGAAGTTCATCACTTTTGTTTTTCTCTGCACTTACATAACCTCTGCCTCTAGAAATCGTAAGCTCCATATAGAGTTTACTGCTTTTACCACTAACGGTAGCAATAACCAGATCAGGATTCATGATTTCAATGTCTTGATCGACTTGAATATCTGACGCTTTGACAACGCCCTCTCCCTCAAACTCAACATATGCTGTCTTCGGTTCATTTGTCTCGCTGCTGTTTCGGATAGCCAGGCTTTTGATATTAGCTATGATCTCAGTTACATCCTCTTTTACACCAGGAATTGAACTGAATTCGTGTAATACACCATCAATCTTTACCTGACTTACTGCGCAACCAGGTAATGAAGATAGCATGATTCTTCTCAATGAATTACCTAATGTGATTCCATAGCCTCTCTCTAAAGGTTCTACAATAAACTTGCCATATTTCTTATCTTCAGAGATTTCTGTAACCTCAATATTGGGTCTTTCAAAATCAAACACTGACAATACCCTCCTTTATAATAATTCAAATGCCAGAACTGTCCATAAGACAGCTCTGACTCTGCTAATTGATCTGATTATTTTGAATACAACTCGACGATGAGCATTTCTTCAACTGGAACATCAATCACTTCTCTTGAAGGAAGGTGTTTTACAGTTCCTTTCCATGCTTCAATATCTGCTTCTAACCATTCAGGAATAAGTCTTCCGCCAGTTACTTCTACGATATCTTTGTATCTCTGTAATGCTTTGGATTTTTCTCTGATTTCAATTACATCTCCTGCTTTGATCAGGTAAGATGGAATGTTAATCTGTTTTCCATTTACAAGAACATGCTTATGTCCAACAACCTGTCTTGCTTCTCTTCTTGTTCTTGCAAATCCAAGTCTGAAGATAACATTATCAAGTCTGGTTTCCAGCATGACTATAAGGTTTTCACCAGTCATACCCTTCATTCTATCAGCTTTATCATAGTAATTTCTGAAAGGTTTTTCCAAAACACCATAAATGAATTTTGCTTTTTGTTTTTCTCTCAACTGAAGACCGTATTCACTCATTTTTTTGTTTGATCTTCTTGAATTTCTGTTAGATTTCTTGTCATATCCTAAATATGCAGGTTCTAAGCCAAGTGATCTGCATCTTTTCAGTACGGGAACTCTATTTACTGCCATTTGTATTTTCCTCCTAATTAAACTCTTCTACGTTTGGGTGGACGACATCCATTATGAGGTACTGGAGTTACGTCTCTAATGCTTGTTACTTCAAGCCCACAAGCCTGAAGAGCACGGATTGCAGCTTCTCTGCCTGAACCAGGTCCTTTTACGAATACATCAACAATTTTTAATCCGTGGATCAATGCTGCTTTTGTAGCTGTTTCTGCAGCCATCTGCGCTGCGTAAGGAGTAGATTTCTTTGAACCTCTGAATCCAAGACCACCAGCACTTGCCCAGCTAAGAGCATTTCCTTCTGTATCAGTCAATGTAACAATTGTATTGTTAAATGATGATTGGATATGTGCCTGTCCGCGTTCAACGTTTTTCTTAACACGCTTTTTTGTTACTTTTTTTGCAACTGCTTTAGCCATTTAAACTAACCTACTTTCTTCTTAATCAAATATTCCTTATTTCTTCTTGTTTGCAACAGTTCTCTTAGGACCTTTTCTTGTTCTTGCATTTGTCTTTGTTTTCTGACCACGCA
This sequence comes from uncultured Lachnospiraceae bacterium, assembly GCA_947631985.1. Taxonomy (GTDB): domain Bacteria; phylum Bacillota; class Clostridia; order Lachnospirales; family Lachnospiraceae; genus SZUA-378. The sequence continues at coordinate 3,466 of CANRNK010000025.1, forward strand.
CAGGAAGTCCTTTTCTATGACGAATTCCACGATAGCATCCAATTTCCTGTAATCTCTTAATATTAAGAGCTACTTCTCTTCTTAAATCACCTTCAACAACTGCCATTGCAGTAATCGCTTCACCGATTCTTTTTACTTCATCATCAGTTAAGTCTCTGACACGTGTGTCAGGGCTAACTTTTGCTTCTACTAAAATCTTGTTAGACGTAACTCTACCTATTCCATAGATATAAGTTAATCCGATTTCTACACGTTTTTCTCTTGGTAAGTCTACACCAGCGATACGAGCCATGTAACTATTCCTCCATTTTCTGTCTCATAGGTTTTAAACCTATTCTTTTTAACATGTTACTAATTGATTGGGATGACAAACAAGCATCCGATCAGGTCCTTGCCTGATTTTTCCGATAGTTCGAACTTCTCGGTATCAAAAAGTAATATCTCGTAGAAATCTACGTTATATTATATTTTGTACTCGCGCACCACAACTGACGGGTTGTGGCACAGCAGCCGCACATCACAATGAAACAAGTATAATTCACACTTGTTTCAAAATAAAATGTTCGAAATTATCCTTGTCTTTGTTTGTGTTTTGGGTTGTCACAGATAACTCTGACTTTCCCTTTTCTCTTAATGATTTTGCATTTTTCGCAAATTGGTTTTACTGATGATCTAACTTTCACGTTAAACCCTCCTTTCAAAAAAGACCGTTTTACATTATAACATACTGTTTTTGCTTTTGCAAGTGTTGAGCAGTCTTAATTTGGGTTGTTTCTCAACTACAGTATCGAAAGCGATTTGATCTGCTTTCTATTTATCTCTCCAGATAATCCTACCCTTGGTAAGGTCATATGGTGATAACTCAAGAGTTACTTTGTCACCCGGTAAAATACGGATGAAATGCTGTCTTAGCTTGCCACTAATATGTGCAAGCACTCTATGTCCATTTTCCAGTTCTACCTGGAACATCGTATTTGGTAATTTTTCTATTACAATTCCTTCAATTTCAATCACATCGGTCTTTGACATAATTTACCTCCTAAATCATATTCCTTTCTGATAGAGCTTGATAAATCTTTTGATCTCTTCATTCCGGATTGGCATATGTTGCATTAACTTTTTTTCTAACTCATCACTTTTCATTTTAACAATTGGCTGAACATGCTTTTTGTTTTTTTTCTTTGGGTTTTCTACAAGTTTCAAGGCTCCATCCACAAGATACACATAATCTGCATCTTCTCTCATTACAAAATAAAGAGATTCTTTGTCATGTCCTGCTAACGATTTTACCAGTCTGGCAACCATTGTCCCAACCTCCTGCCTAATTTAATGTAAGGATTTCCGGTTCTCCATCCGTAATCAGCACAGTGTTTTCATAATGCGCCGATAAGGATCCATCTTCTGTTACAACTGTCCAATCATCGTCAAGCCATTCCACATCAGCTCGTCCAATATTAATCATTGGTTCGATTGCCAGTGTCATGCCTGCCTGAAGCTTTACTCCACGTCTTTTTTGAGCAAAATTAGGAATCTGCGGGTCTTCATGTAAGCTTGTTCCTATCCCATGTCCAACAAGATCTCTTACAATTCCATAGCCATATGCTGATACATAAGTATCAATTGCATTTGATATGTCGTACAGATGACTTCCAGCCTTCGCATGTTTGATGCCTTCAAAGAAGCTTTGCTTTGTAACATCTATCAGCGCCTGTGCCTCTTTACTAATCTGTCCAACACCATAGGTTCTGGCTGCATCAGAATGATATCCCTGATAGATTAATCCCATATCAAGGCTAACAATATCACCCTCCAGCAATATTCTGTGATGGTCGGGTATTCCGTGTACAACTTCGTCATTTACCGACACACATACGCTTGCCGGATATCCATTGTAATGTAAAAAATTCGGAATACATCCATAGTTTCTTATTAATTTGTCGCCGATAATATCAATCTCTTTGGTCGATATCCCAGGGACAATTGCCTTGCACAATTCGTCATGAACTTTTGCCAGAATCCTTCCAGACTCCCGCATTAGCTCTATTTCTCTGGCAGATTTAATCGATATAGCCATTACGCCTTTTCTCCCAAGATCTTAACGATCTCTTCAAAGACAACATTCATATCTACTGTTCCGTTAACAGTTCTTAGAATTTCTCTTTTCGTGTAAAAATCAATCAGTGGCTGTGTTTGTTCGTGATAAACAACCAAGCGTTTTTTAACTGTTTCTGCTTTGTCATCATCCCGAAGTATTAATTCATTTCCACATCTATCACATATTCCCTCTGCTTTAGGTGGAACATGTACCACATGATATGTCGCTCCACATGACAGGCACGCCCGTCTTCCAGACATTCTGTTAATAATATTCTCATCTGGAACGTCAACATCAATTGCATAGTCTATCTGATCATGAATCTTATTCAGTGCATTTTCAAGTACTTCTGCCTGTGGAATGGTTCTTGGAAATCCATCCAGAACATATCCCCTACTACAATCATCCTTGGATACTCTGTCTAAAAGAATCTTTACCGTTAGTTCATCTGGTACAAGCATTCCCTGATCCATGTATTTTTTTGCTTCTATCCCTAACTGGGTGCCATTTTTTATATTAGCTCTGAAAATATCTCCTGTGGAAATATGTGGAACACCATACTTGTCAGCGATCATTTTTGCCTGTGTTCCCTTGCCGGCTCCCGGAGCACCTAACATAATTATTTTCATTTTATCCCTCATCAGCATGCATGCGCAAGCCTTCGAATCCATTATTAGTCATTGAACCTGTTTTGTTCAATCTTTTCTAATACATGATAGACTGGGACAAAACGAAAGCTTTGCCCCATATCTATAATTAGTCATTTAAAAAGCCCTTATAATTACGTACTAGCATCTTTGATTCAATTTGTTTAATCGTCTCAAGGATTACACTTACGATAATGATTAAACTGGTACCACCAAATGATACAGAAGCATTAAACACACCATTAAAGAAATAAGGAATGATTGCAACGATCACAAGGCCAATTGCACCAATAAAAATAATATAATTTAATATTTTGGTCAGATAATCACTGGTTGGCTTACCTGGTCGAATTCCTGGTATAAAACCACCCTGCTTTTTCATATTGTTCGCAATTTCTAATGGATTAAATGTTATGGATGTATAGAAATATGCAAAAAACACAACCATTACCACATATACAAGAAGTCCAATCGAATAAATTGGTGAACTTGGCTTACACCAGTTTCCAGAATTTAATCCTTTTAAGATTTCTCCCCATACTCCAGTACCCTGGTATCCCGCAAGAGATGCGATTACGATCGGAAACTGCAAAATGGAAGATGCAAAAATAATAGGAATAACCCCTGCCGTATTCACTTTAAGTGGAATACTTGATGATTGTCCTCCTACTAGCTTTCTACCCTGAACCTTCTGTGCATACTGTACGGGGATTTTACGGACCCCACCATTTAGTACAATTACAATGATGACCATTGCAAGCATAATTGCGATGATAATCGCTGCCGCAACAACACCAAGTGCAATGGATTTCCCTTTGATAAACTGCTCATACAGACCAAACAGATCATCAGGAAGGCGTGAAATAATATTAATAACAAGCACGATAGAGATTCCGTTTCCGATTCCCTTTTCGGTTATTCTTTCACCAATCCACATCAGGAATGTACTTCCTGCTGTTAATGCTACAATCGTTGTGATTACGTTGATTGCATCGTAGGTTTCCAATAATCCCTGTCTTCCAAATCCAATCGCCATAGCGCCAGATTCGAGTAATGCAAGTCCTACTGTAACGTAACGTGTGATTGAAACTAATTTTTTTCTTCCACTCTCTCCATCTTTTTGCATTTCTTCCAGTTTTGGAATTGCAATTGTCAGAAGCTGAATAATAATGGAAGAAGTGATATATGGCGTAATGTTAAGTGCCAATACCGACATGTTTAAAAACGAACCACCTGTGAACGCGTCAAAAAAACTGAAAGAATCACCTGTCTGTGCTGCAAACCAATTGGCAAAATATTCTCTGTCAACCCCCGGTACAGGGAGCTGTGATCCTAAACGGATCACAACCAGCATTGCAAGTGTAAATAACACACCATTTCTAATCTCTTTGATTTTAAACGCGCTTTTCAATGTCTTGAGCATTAGATCACCTCTGCTGTTCCACCAAGAGCTTCGATTTTTTCTTTTGCTGATGCACTAAAGGCATTTGCCTGAACCGTAAGTTTCTTGGTAAATTCTCCGTTTCCAAGGATCTTCACACCATCTTTAGGATTTTTAACGATCCCTTTTTCGATCAATGTATCTACACTTACTGAACTTCCATTTTCAAACACTTCAAGAGCGCTTAAATTAATACCAACAATTATTTTTGTATTTCTATTCGTAAATCCTCTTTTAGGAATACGTCTGTATAAAGGCATCTGTCCACCTTCAAAACCAATTCTGGGAGCTCCTGAACGAGCTTTCTGTCCCTTATGGCCTTTACCGGCTGTTTTACCATTTCCCGAACCATGTCCACGGCCTCTTCTAAAATTATCACTATGTTTCGAACCTTCTGCAGGCTGTAAGTTTGATAATTCCATGCTGGCACCTCCTTATCTAATATTATGCTTCTTCAACCTTAACTAAGTGACAAACCTGCTTAACCATGCCTCTTGAGGCTTCGTTATCAGGCAGTACTACAGTCTTGTTAAGTTTTTTAAGCCCTAACGCAGCAACTGTAAGCTTATGCTTTGGGATTGCTCCGATTGTAGATTTCACTAATGTAACTTTTAACATTTTTTGATTTTCTGCCATTTCAGTTTCCTCCTTAGCCCAAAATCTCGTCAACGGATTTACCACGTTTCCTAGCTACTTCTTCAGGAGTTTTTAACTGACTTAATCCTTCAATTGTGGCAAGTACTACATTTTGTTTATTGTTTGAACCTAATGATTTGGTACGGATATTCTTAATTCCCGCCAATTCACAAACGCTACGTACAGGTCCTCCTGCAATAACACCTGTACCATCAGGAGCTTTCTTTAATAATACAGAAGCACTTCCGAAATTTCCAAGGAAATCATGTGTAATACTATTATCCTGATTCATCGGAACTTCAATTAATTTTTTCATTGCATCTTCTTTTCCTTTGCGGATTGCTTCAGGAATTTCAGTTGCTTTACCAAGTCCGGCGCCAACATGTCCATTGCCGTCTCCAACTACTACCAAAGCTGTGAATCGGAAGTTACGACCACCTTTTACAACCTTTGTAACACGTTTGATGGAAACTACTTTTTCTGTTAATTCCAGATTACTGGCATCAATAAGTGTACGTTTCATGTGATTTTCTCCTCCTTTTCTAGAATTTTAAGCCAGCTTCTCTGGCTGCATCAGCTACTGCTGCAATTTTACCCTGATATATGAAGCCGCCTCTGTCAAAGACAACAGAACTGATTCCTTTTTCAAGTGCTCTTTTAGCGATCACAGTTCCGATATATGTTGCTGCATCAACGTTGTTAGTTTTCTCAAGTTCTGCTTTCACATCTTTTTCAAGTGTGGAAACTGCTACTAAAGTTTTTCCAACTGTATCGTCGATAATTTGAGCATACATATGATTATTACTTCTGAACACAGCGAGACGTGGTCTTTCAGTTGTTCCACTGAAACGGTTACGCAGCTTGATGTGTTTTTTAACACGAACTTTTTGTCTTGATTCTTTATTAACCATTTTCTACTCTCCTTATCTATTTCTTACCAGTCTTACCAACTTTACGCCTGATCACTTCATCAGCATACTTAATTCCTTTACCTTTATAAGGTTCTGGTCTTCTTTTATCTCTGATTTCAGCTGCGAATTGGCCAACTTTTTCTTTATCAATACCCTTTACAATGATAATATTCTGTCCTTCAAGAACTGCTTCAATTCCTTCTGGATCGGTCATTTCTACCGGGTGAGAATATCCCAATGATAATGTCAGTACATTTCCAGCTTTTGCTGCTCTGTAACCAACACCATTTACTTCAAGTTTCTTTTCATAACCATCTGTCACACCAACAACCATGTTATTGATCAGCGTTCTGGTTAATCCATGAAGAGATCTCATTCTTTTCAAATCATTTGGTCTTGTTACTGTAATTTCAGCGCCTTCAACCCTGATTTCCATTTCTGAAGGTAACACTCTTTCTAATGTTCCCTTAGGACCTTTTACAGTCACTTTATTATTTTCTGCGATTTCCACAGTAACTCCTGCTGGAACCGCGATTGGCATTCTTCCTATACGTGACATGCCCGTACCTCCTGTAATCTTTAAATTCTGGAACTAAATCCAGAGTTATAAGTTGTCATTTCCTTGCAATTAATTACCAAACAAAAGCGAGTACTTCTCCACCTACGTTAAGTTTTCTTGCCTGTTTGTCAGTAATGATTCCCTGGTTTGTAGAAATAATTGCAATACCAAGTCCACCAAGAACAGTTGGAAGTTGTTCATTGTTTGCATATACACGAAGACCTGGTTTTGAAATTCTTTTAAGTCCAGTGATAATTTTATCGTTCTTATCAGCGCCGTATTTTAATGCTACACGGATTGTCTTAAAATCACCATCTTCGATAATTTCATATTTCTTAATATACCCTTCGTCTAAAAGAATACTTGCAATGGCAAGTTTCATTTTTGATGCAGGAATATCTACTGTATCATGTTTCGCAGTATTTGCATTACGAATTCTTGTAAGCATATCTGCAATAGGATCACTCATTGTCATTTAGGTTGCCTCCTTCCAAAATTTTACCAGCTAGCTTTTCTTACTCCTGGGATTTGTCCTTTGTATGCTAATTCACGGAAGCAAATTCTGCAGATTCCGTATTTTCTTAAGTAAGCATGTGGACGTCCACATATTCTGCAACGACTATATTCTCTAGTAGAGAACTTCTGTGTACGTTGCTGTTTTACTTTCATAGATGTTTTAGCCATGAATTTACCTCCTTCTATTTTGCAAACGGCATATTAAATAATGTTAATAATTCGCGCGCTTCTTCATCAGTTTTCGCTGTTGTAACGATAATGATGTCCATACCTCTGACTTTATCAACTTTATCATATTCAATTTCAGGGAAGATCAGCTGTTCTTTTACCCCAAGTGCGTAATTTCCTCTGCCGTCAAAAGCATTTGGATTTACTCCTCTGAAGTCACGTACACGTGGTAAAGAAAGGTTGATCAAACGGTCAAGAAATTCATACATCATTTTACCACGAAGTGTAGTTTTACATCCGATTGGCATTCCTTCTCTGAGTTTGAAATTTGCAACAGAATTTTTTGCTTTGGTAAGCACTGCCTTCTGTCCTGAGATGGTTTCCATATCTTTTGCAGCTAATTCCAACACTTTAGCATTGTCTTTTGCTTCGCCAACGCCCATATTAATAACGATCTTCTCGATCTTTGGAACTTCCATGATATTTTTATATCCGAACTTTTTGATCATAGCTTCTACGATCTCGTCTTTATACACATCTTTAAGTCTACTCAACTTTATAGACCTCCTCTCTTAGATTAATCGATAACGTCGCCAGTTGCTTTTGCAAAACGGACTTTTTTATCTTTTTCGATTTTAAAACCGATTCTTGTTACTTTTCCTTTATGAAGATACATAACATTAGAAAGATCAAGTGGAGCTTCTTTCTGAATAATTCCACCATTCTGATTTGAAGCAGATGGTTTAGAATGCTTTGTAATCAGGTTGATTCCTTCTACAAGAACTTTTGAGTTCTTAAGATCAACTGAGATTACTTTGCCTTCTTTGTCTTTATCTTTTCCAGCGATTACTTTTACAGTATCACCTTTTTTGATTTTCATCGTTGACATATGGGCACCTCCTATAATACTTCGGGAGCAAGCGAAACAATTTTCATAAATTGTTTTTCACGAAGCTCTCTTGCTACTGGTCCGAAAATACGGGTTCCTTTCGGAGTTTTGTCATCTTTAATAATGACAGCTGCATTTTCGTCAAATCTAATATAAGAACCGTCTTTACGACGAGCGCCTTTTACAGTACGTACAACTACAGCTTTCACTACATCGCCTTTTTTTACAACGCCACCTGGTGTTGCATCTTTAACTGCAGCAACAATAGTATCACCAATATTGGCATATCTTCTTGTAGAACCGCCCATAACTCTGATGCAGAGTAATTCTTTTGCACCGGTATTATCAGCTACCGCAAGTCTGCTTTCTTGTTGTATCATGCTAATTCTCCTTCCAATTCATAGTAATACTCGAATATACGAGTTTAAGACTATTTTGCTTTTTCAATTATTTCTACAAGTCTCCATCTTTTGTCTTTAGACAATGGTCTTGTTTCCATGACTTTAACAGTATCACCAATATTACATTCATTGTTCTCGTCATGAGCTTTTAATGTATAAGTTCTTTTAACAATTTTTTTGTACAGTGGATGTTTAACGTGATCTTCAACTGAAACAACAATTGTTTTTTGCATTTTATTACTGGTTACTTTTCCAGTACGTGTTTTTCTTAGATTTCTTGTTTCCACGATTTATGCTCCTTTCTTCCGAGAATTATTCTGCAACTCTGGCGTTCTCAGTGATCACTGTTTGAATTCTGGCAATATTCTTTCTAACTTCCTTAATTCTGTTTGTGTTATCCAACTGATTGGTTGCATTCTGGAATCTCAAATTGAAAAGTTCTTTTTTAGCGGCTACTAATTCGCCAGCTAACTCTGCAGCTGATTTTGCTTTTAAATCTTCTACATATTTATTTGTTTTCATTTGACACACCGCCTTCCAAGTCCGCTTTAGAAACAATTTTACATTTGCATGGAAGCTTATGCATAGCAAGACGTAATGCTTCTCTTGCAATTTCTTCTGGAATTCCTCCGATTTCGAACATTACGCGTCCTGGCTTAACAACTGCAACCCAAAATTCTAATGTTCCTTTACCGGAACCCATACGTGTTTCTGCTGGTTTTGTAGTTACTGGTTTATCAGGGAAAATCTTAATCCAAACTTTACCACCACGTTTGATATAACGAGTCATAGCAATACGGGCTGCTTCAATCTGGTTTGATTTGATCCAACATGGTTCCATAGCGACAATACCGTATTCACCATGTGAAATTGTATTTCCTCTGAGTGCTTTACCCGCCATAGAACCGCGGAACTGTTTACGACGTTTAACTCTTTTTGGCATTAACATTTATTTATCGCTCCCTTCCTTCGAAGATGATCTACCTTCTGCATTTCCCTTTGTAGGAAGAATTTCGCCTTTGTAAATCCAGACTTTTACGCCTAATTTTCCAAAAGTTGTATCTGCTTCAGCAAATCCGTAGTCAATATCAGCTCTAAGCGTATGAAGTGGAATCGTTCCTTCGCTGTAGAATTCTGTACGAGCCATATCCGCTCCACCAAGACGGCCAGCAACTGCAGTTTTGATTCCAAGTGCTCCGGATTTCATCGTTCTGCTCATTGTAGATTTCATAGCTCTTCTGAAAGATACGCGGTTCTCAAGCTGAGAAGCAATATTTTCAGCTACAAGCTGTGCATCTTTGTCTGGTCTCTTAATTTCTTTTATATCAACTAATACTTTTTTATTGGTTAATTTCTGAAGTTCCTGTTTCGTCACTTCGATTTCATTTCCACCCTTACCGATAACCACACCCGGTTTTGCTGTGAAAATAATTACTTTCACGCGATCAGATGCTCTTTCGATTTCAATCTTAGATACACCTGCGCTGTATAATTTTTTCTTAAGATACGCTCTGATATTGTAGTCTTCTACCAAGAAATCAGCGAAATCAGATTCAGCATACCATCTAGAATCCCAATCATTAATTACGCCAACTCTCATACCACGAGGATTAACTTTCTGTCCCATTCTTTTCCTCCTTATCTTTCATCTAATACAACAATGATATGGCTCATTCTTTTTTCAATTCTATAAGCTCTACCCTGTGCTCTAGGTCTTACTCTTTTCATTGTTGGTCCTTTATTTGCGCTACATTCTGCTACATAAAGTTTTTCAACATTCATTCCGTTATTGTTTTCAGCATTTGCAATCGCTGATTCAAGTAATTTCTTTACTATACTAGAAGCGTATCTTGGATTGTATTCGAGCACTGCAAGTGCTGTTGCAACATCCTTGCCTCTAATGGCATCTAAAACAAAACATGCTTTCTGAACCGAAACTCTAGCATATGATAACTTTGCTGAGGGTCTGGTATCGTTATTCGCATTTCTTTCTCTTTTGATTTGGGATCTATGTCCTTTTGCCATGGATGAAACCTCCTTTCAAAATTATCGATTATCTAACGCCTGATCTCTTTTCGTCTTTTCCATGTCCACGATATGTTCTTGTTGCTACGAATTCTCCCAGTTTATGTCCTACCATGTCTTCTGTAACATATACAGGCACATGCTTTCTTCCGTCATGTACTGCTAATGTATGTCCGACAAAAGATGGGAAAATTGTTGAACGGCGTGACCAGGTCTTAATAACCTGTTTTCCGCCTGCTGCATTCATAGCGTCTACTTTTTTTAATAAGCTTGCGTCTGCGAATGGTCCTTTTTTCAATGATCTAGCCATTGTAAATTCCTCCTTATCAACTATTTAATCGCTCTTCCGTCTCTTCTTCTTACAATCATTTTATTAGACTGTTTCTTTTTCTTACGGGTCTTTAAGCCAAGTGCAGGTTTGCCCCATGGAGTAGATGGTCCTGGACGTCCGATACCTGTTTTTCCTTCACCACCACCGTGTGGATGGTCATTAGGATTCATAACAGAACCACGAACTGTAGGTCTGATACCCATGTGACGTTTACGTCCTGCTTTACCTATTTTGATAAGGCTGTGGTCACCATTTCCAACAACACCGATTGATGCTCTACAGATAATCGGTACCATTCTCATTTCCCCTGAAGGCAATCTGAGTGTTGCATATTTTCCTTCTTTCGCCATTAACTGAGCGCTGTTTCCTGCTGAACGAACAAGCTGTCCGCCTTTTCCAGGATACAATTCAATGTTATGAACCTGAGTTCCTACAGGAATTGCAGATAAAGGAAGGCAATTGCCGACTCTTACTTCTGCTGTGAGTCCGTTCATAACTTTCATTCCATCTGTCAAACCTTCTGGAGCGATGATATAAGCTTTTTCACCATCTGCATAAGAAATCAGTGCGATGTTTGCTGTTCTGTTTGGATCATATTCGATTCCGATAACAGTTGCTACAATACCATCTTTGCTATTTCTCTTAAAATCAACGTCTCTATATTTTCTTCTGCTACCGCCACCGCGATGTCTAACTGTAATTTTACCCTGATTATTACGTCCTGCGTTCTTTTTCAGTGATGAGCACAGAGATTTTTCTGGCGTATCCTTTGTGATTTCAGCGAAATCAGAACCGGTCATATTTCTTCTGGAAGGTGTATATGGGTTATAACTTTTAATTCCCATTTTTGTTTCTCCTTTCAATTCAGTTTTCTAACGAAAACCAGTTTATTCTCACGCTTTTCTGCGTATAAGGAACATCCCATAGGAATGTTTTGAACTGCTTTTACAGTCCTGTAAAGATTTCAATTTCTTTGCTGTCTTCTGTTAACTGAACAATTGCTTTTTTTGTCTTGGATGTTTTTCCTGATGTTGCTCCACGCCTTTTTGTCTTGCCATCCAGGTTCATTGTGTTAACACTTTTCACTTTTGTTCCTTGGAACATTTTTTCGACAGCTTCCTTAATCATAGTCTTGTTTGCTTCTGTATGAACAAGGAAAGTATATTTCTTTTCGCCCATGCCAGCCATACTTTTTTCTGTTACAACTGGTTTGAGGATAACGTCATAGTATTTTACATTAGCCATTATGCGTACACCTCCTCAATTTTGTGTGCAGCTTCCTTTGTAAGGATAACTGTACCAGCGTTCATAACATCATAAACATTAATAGTATTTGTAAGTGCTGTTTTGACAGTCGGAATATTTCTTGCTGATAAAATTACTTTTTCATCATTTTCACCCAATACAACAAGTGCTTTTCTAGTTACTTTAAGGTTGCCAAGAACTTCCTGGAATTTTTTTGTCTTAATTTCATCCATTTTAAGTTCGTCTACAACAATCAGTTTGCTAGCAAGTACTTTGCTTGTGAGTGCTGATTTAAGAGCAATTCTTTTTTCTTTTCTATTCAGTTTAAAAGAATAATCTCTTGGAACTGGAGCGAATACAACACCGCCTCCTGTCCACTGTGGTGATCTTGTTGAACCCTGTCTAGCATGACCGGTTCCTTTTTGTCTCCATGGTTTTCTTCCGCCGCCTCTTACTTCTGCGCGGGTTTTTGCTTTCTGTGTTCCCTGGCGATTGTTTGCAAGCTGAAGAACAACTGCCATGTGTACTAAATGTTCATTAATTTCAACACCAAATACAGCATCACTTAAGTCGATTTTTTCAACTTCTTTGCCTTCCATATTATAAACAGATACTTTTGCCATCTGAATGGTCCTCCTTTCATCCTAAAATTAAGCTTCCACCTTAGTAGTTTCTTTAATTGTGACCAAAGCTTTTTTAGGTCCTGGTACTGCACCTTTTACTAAAATCAAATTCTTTTCTGCGTCAATTCTTACAATTGTAAGATTCTGGATTGTAATTTTCTTGCATCCCATGTGTCCCGGCATTCCTTTTCCTTTGAATACACGGCTTGGTGAGGAACAAGCACCATTAGAACCCTGATGACGATGGAATTTAGATCCGTGAGCCATTGGCCCTCTGGATTGATTATGTCTTTTAATAGCGCCCTGGAAACCTTTTCCTTTTGAAATAGCCGAAGCGTCAATTCTGTCTCCAACTTCAAACATATCAGCTTTGATTTCCTGTGCAAGTGCAAATTCCGATGCATTTTCGAATCTGAATTCTCTTACATATCTCTTACTTGTAACACCAGCTTTTGCAAAGTGTCCTTTTTGTGCTTTGTTAACACCATGTCTGTGGATTACTTCTTTTCTGCCAGCAGCATCTTTGTTGATAATTCTTTCTTTCTTATCTACAAAGCCTACCTGAACAGCATCGTAACCATCATTCTCCTGTGTCTTAACCTGAGTTACCACACAAGGTCCTGCCTGAAGTACAGTTACTGGTACTAAGGAACCGTCTTCATTGAAGATTTGAGTCATTCCGACTTTTGTTGCTAAAATCGCTTTTTTCATTCTTTCAGCCTCCTGTTTGTTCTACATAGCGGAATAGTATTCACCATTCATATATACTAAGTAGAGGTCTTATTTGTTCTTCATTTTGATATCAATGTAAACACCTGCCGGCATTTCAAGTCTCTGCAATGCATCGACTGTCTTAGGTGTAGGCATAATGATATCGATTAGTCTCTTGTGAGTTCTTTGTTCGAACTGCTCTCTGGAATCCTTGTATTTGTGAACCGCTCTTAAAATTGTAACAATTTCCTTTTTTGTTGGAAGTGGTACCGGTCCGCTTACCTGTGATCCGTTTTTCTTGACTGTTTCGATGATTTTTTTTGCTGATGCATCAACCAACTGATGATCATAAGCTTTTAGTGTAATTCTCATTACTTGACTAGTTGCCATAAAAAAAGTCGCCTCCTTTTCGCACTTTCATAATAAGTACGACAAGCGGTGACTGTACACTCTCCCGTGTGTGTCCTAAATAAACTCACACGTCGTTTCTACCTATACTACGTAGACCTAAGTTTCTGTACAGTGACTTGTCGCCAGTTTCTTCGAGCCATATTTGACTCTTGACATTCGCTCCGCGGAACACCTACCATATCCTGGTAGCAACCTCTCGCTTCAACGCTATCATGCCACAGCACTAGTTAGTATACATGACTTATTTCTATCTTTCAAGTGTTTTTTGAGAAATATTGTATTTTTTTTAGTACAATATTAAAAGTCATTTTTTCTTTTTTCTTTCCGGTTTTAAGAAACCCAAGAACTATTATATCAAGATTTTTATAAGTATGCTATAATCTTTTTTAATAAGAAAGTAAGGAGTTAATATTACAATGTGGATAGCAGATAATTGGAAAGATTACGAAGTCCTGGATACTTCAAGTGGAGAAAAATTGGAACGTTGGGGGAAATACCTTCTCGTACGTCCCGATCCTCAGGTAATTTGGAACACACCTCACGCCCATGCTGGCTGGAAACAAAAAAATGCTCATTATCATAGAAGCGCACTTGGTGGTGGAGAATGGGAATTCATTAATTTACCCAAGGAATGGAGCATCCAATATGGGGAACTCACCTTCAATTTAAAGCCTTTTAGTTTTAAGCACACTGGTCTTTTTCCTGAACAGGCTGTTAATTGGGATTGGTTTTCTTCTATTATAAGAAATGCAGGCAGACCCTTAAAAGTACTGAATCTATTCGCCTACACAGGTGGTGCTACTCTTGCAGCCGCAAAGGCTGGCGCAACTGTAACTCATGTAGACGCTTCAAAGGGCATGGTGAACTGGGCAAAGGAAAACGCTGCCTCCTCAGGACTCGAAAATGCTCCAACCCGTTGGCTGGTTGATGACTGCGTAAAATTTGTGGAAAGAGAAATCAGACGCGGCAATACTTATGATGGAATTATTATGGATCCTCCGTCCTATGGTCGGGGACCAAAGGGAGAGATTTGGAAAATCGAAGAATCCATCTTTCCATTTATTGAGTTGACAGCAAAGTTATTATCAAAAGATCCTGCCTTTTTCCTCGTCAACTCCTATACAACCGGTTTACAACCAGCAGTTCTGAACTATATGATAGAAACTGCCATCGGAAAAAAATTTAAAGGTCATACAGAAGCTTCCGAAATCGGACTTCTAGTCACCCAGAGCGGTCTTGTCCTCCCGTGCGGTGCCTCAGGTCGATGGTCAAAATAATTTTTACACATTACCTTAAAAGAAACCCCGGACAAATTCATTATAGTGTTCAAAAACCCTTCCTAGTAGGTTATCCCTCCAAAATGTCATAGGTGGCCTTCCCGGAAACAAAACAACCATTTTATAGCAATAGATTATAATCATAGACACTGCAAGAAACGTACCGGCCTGTTTTAGGCCGGTTATTTTTTTCCCTTGCCAATACCTTTTGATAAAAATCCAGATTCCAAGCAGCATCCACCCAACAGCCATTGGATTTAAATTCAATGCTCGTTCGAATTGTCCAGATAACAGCAAAAGGATGGCTCTGTTGGTTCCACACCCTGGACAAGGAAACCCAGTGACAAGAAGCACCGGGCAGAAAGCATGAAAAATTCCATGCATAGTAAAATAATAAATCATAATCAGGACGCCAATATAACCATATTTTTTGACATCCTCAAGCACTCTTTTCATGCAATTCTTTAATTGAAAGCCCAAATCTTTTTCCACCTACTTTTCCCTATTAAAAACCCGCTCTTTCAAGCGGGTTTCATTTTTTATTGAAAAGCTACCGTACGACCCTTTTGTGCAATGGCAATATATGTCTTTCCTTCATTAAACTGGATTTCATTGCCTGCATCATCATAATACACAGTTGGTGTGTAATCTCCGGTCTTAGTCCATCTGATATGGATGACTTTTCCTTTTGTAAAATAATATCCATCTTCTGTATTGTCATAGTTTTGGAATGTCAGATATCCCTTCGCATCAAGTACTGCCCATTTTGTATTCTGTACAATCACGTTTGCAAACGCAATCTGTTGGCCGTTTAGTCCGTCCGTCTGCGCTTTGCCATGTATCGTTTTGTAGTAAAGTCCATCTGCTGCATTGTAGGTAAATGCACTCTTTGTATATGGAAAGATATTTGCCAGATTAATCGCATTCGCAGTTGCTGCAGCTGCTCCATACTGCGCAAGTGTATTCACTCCATTGGCAAAGGTAAAGTGCTTCGCATTATAATACTCATTTCTAAGTCCCAATGGGTATCCCAGTTCTGCGCTTGCTTTCACAATCCCATCAGCACTGATGTAGGCATTATGTGGTGCTTTTCTATCTGCAGTTCTAAAGAAATACCCAGACCCTGGAGCTCCTCCACCTGAGCCATATTCTTTGGTTCCTGATAAGTTCGTAATATCTGGTGCCGAGATCCTGTCTGTCATATAGAATACGCCACCGAAATGAATCAGGATTGGATCCCACTCTGTCGCCTGTGGAATATAATAAGCTCTACAGCTTCTGATATTTCCAATCTTAGGCAATCCCTGCCAATTATCAATCACCGCCAACTGCCTCGAAATATTTCCCTCTTCCATAATTTCATATAATACTTTCGCCTGGCTGATCCCGAAGGATGGCTGTGCCACTTTATCAGTTGGCATCATAATCGCGATTGGTCTTGTTTGCGCCTGCGCTGCCGGTATTACTTCGTTGGTGTATACACTTCTTACAGTTTCACCCTCCGCTTGTACACTTGTCGCAGGGAGCATTGTTGCAATACATGCCACCATAACAAAGGAGGCAATCACTTTTTTCATCATTTTAAACTTCATCTTTATAACCAACCCTTCTTGAATTTCACCACTGAAAAAGAGTATAACACAAAAAATAAATATTGCCTATATTATTGCTGTTTTTTTAATAATTTTAGTGCAACTTGTTTTATCATCGCTATCACTTCTTGCTAATTCCAATGAAGTACTTTTCTATTCTTTCCTTATTAATATTTAGAGATTTCATCCTTCTCTTCTTCTGTAGTTGGTTCAATCTTTTTTATTTCCACCAGATAAGAAATAGTATCACTTCTTTTCACCAAAACCTTATCCCCTACTTTGTGCTTATAGATCGCCTTCCCAAGTGGTGACTCAATGCTGATTCTCGCCTTCACCGAATTCGATCTGACTGTCGTGACCAGTTTGTAGGTTTCCTCAAAACCGTCCTCAAGGAAAAAGACCGTAACCATATTATTAATATCTACCTCACCCTCAGCTGCTTCCTCCGTAATCAAAATCGCAGTCCGGAGCAATCTTTCCAAATATCGGATTCTGCTTTCATTTTTATTCTTATATTGTTTTGCTGCCTTATATTCAAAGTTCTCGCTGAGGTCACCATGCGCCCTGGCTTCTTTGACATCTTCCAGCGCTTCTTTCCTGACAACCAATTTGCGATGTTCTATTTCATCTTGTATTTTTTTAACATCTCCCGCTGTCATTCTATCATGCATCTTTATTCCCATCCGCGTGCTAAAGCATGCTTACAATCAAACCCAACGCGAAGTAATTTTTAAATTATTTCACGCTTTCACCTTGCTCTACTTACTCTCAAAAGAACTGCTTGTAGCTTTAGACCTACAAGCAGTCTTCTTTCCTCATTTGTTTTGCAGTATCTCTTCAATCATTTGTAGTTCACCTTCATCAAACTGGAGATGATTCACAATTTTCACATTATCAAGAATTTGTTCTGCCCTGCTTGCTCCAATCAGCACTGTCGTAACCTTATTATTTCTAAGTACCCATGCAAGCGCCATCTGTGCAAGCGTCTGCCCCCTGCCATCTGCTATCTTATTCAGTTTTTTCACTTTTTCTAAAAGTTCAGGAGTAATGTTTTCTCCTTTTAAAAAATGATTTCTTGTAGCGCGGCTTCCCTCCGGAATTCCATTCAGGTATTTGTCTGTCAAAACACCCTGTGCAAGTGGGCTGAATACAATACTGCCTACACCCTCTTCTTCCAGAACTTCCTGAAGTCCGTCTTCAATCCATCTGTCAAACATATTATACCTTGGCTGATGAATCAAAAGCGGAGTCCCATTCGCTCTCAACAGCCTGGCTGCCTTTCTTGCGTCCTCGTCTTGATAGTTTGAGATTCCAACATAGAGAGCCTTGCCTTGTCTCACAATATCTGATAGTGCTCCCATCGTTTCTTCAAGTGGCGTGTCCGGATCAGGCCTGTGATGGTAAAAAATATCAACATAGTCTAATTTCATTCTACTAAGGCTTTGGTCAAGGCTGGACATCAGGTATTTTCTTGACCCAAAGTTCCCATAAGGTCCTGGCCACATATCGTATCCGGCTTTTGTAGAAATCAACAGTTCATCCCTGTATCTTCTCAGATCACTTTCCATAATTCTTCCAAAATTCTCTTCTGCCGACCCATAGACCGGACCATAATTATTCGCCAGATCAAAATGCGTAATTCCGTGATCAAACGCCTCGAATAGGATTTTTTTCATATTATCATATTGATCTACCGAACCAAAATTATGCCACAACCCCAACGCAACACGTGGCATCATAATTCCGCTTTTACCGCATCGCAAATACTGCATTTGTTCGTATCGATTTTCTTTTGCAACATACATACTCTTCCCTCCGTACAAGCTTTCTTTTTTATTCCGTCACTGTTTTGATTGCCTTCTTTTGCATAGTATACTGTTTTTTCATTATACAACATGCAGATTGAATTTAAAATAGTCACTACTTTTTATACCCAGAGTCTTTTTTTCATGATATGATGTTAAAACACATAAAAATGAATGCTACTCGAATAGAAACAAGCACACTATGGAATCCGAAACATAAGTTCCCTGAAATAGAAAGGTATTCCCATGATTAAAATCGAACATTTATCCTTTTCCTTCCCCCAAAAAGAGTTGTTTCATGACATTTCATTCTCACTAGACGGTAATCAGCACTGTGCATTTATCGGAACAAGTGGTAGTGGAAAAAGCACATTGGCCGATATGATTTTACATCCAGACCTCGCTCTTTATGACGGCAAAATCGACGCCCCTCCAACAGAACAGATCGGATACGTAAGCCAGTTCTCAAATCTGACCAGCAACACGGATCTGACTGTTTATGAGTTTATCGCCGAAAGATTTATCTCTATACAGAACGAAATCACTTCTATCTGTGAAGCACTTGAAACTGCTTCCGAAATAGATTCCTTATTAGAAACTTACCAGGATCGATTAGATGCATTCGAAGCAATCGGTGGAGATTCTTATGATAGCCTCATCAAGAAAAAGCTCGGTCTTGCTTCTTTGGATCAACACGCCAATCTCCCTATCCAGAAATTAAGTGGCGGAGAATTCAAACTGGTTCAGGTCATAAAGGAAATGCTTACCGCGCCTTCCTACATGATTATGGATGAACCGGATGTATTTCTTGATTTCGAAAATTTGAATGCTCTCAAAAATCTAATAAATAGCTATCAGGGCATTCTACTTGTTATTACCCATAACCGTTATCTATTAAGCCATTGTTTTAATAAAATAATACACCTTGAAAATAAGGAGTTACAAGAATATGACGGAACCTTCGTAAACTATAACTTTACTCTATTACAGAGTAAAATTGAATTACAGGAATTGGCATTTGCTGATGCCGAGGAAATCAGACGAAATGAAGCTGTGATTGATCGTTTGCGTGCAGTTGCGTCAAATAACGCTGAGGCCGCAAGAGGCAAAACGCTGAATGCTCGTGTGAAATTATTAGAGAGACTGGAAGCAAGAAAAATCAAAGAACCCTTTGTCTATTCCAAGCACCCTAACATAGCACTTCCCACCATTCAGGCACCTCTGCAAGGATGGATCCTGAAATTGGCAGATTATTATGCGGCATTTGAAACTGTGCTTCTCCAACACATTGATCTCGAACTCCAGGCAGGCGAAAAAGTTGCCTTGATTGGCGCAAACGGAACCGGAAAAACAACAATGCTACGCGATCTCTATCAAAACAAGCTTACTTCCATTTCCTATTCCCCAGAATCAAAGACAGCCTATCTGTCCCAATCGCAAAGTGAAGTTTTAAACGAATCAAATACCATCTTTGATGAATTTTTTGAACTTAAGTTTCAAACCTATCAGGAGATTATTGATTATCTTGCCAATTACGGTTTTGAAGAAGCATCCTGCAAACAAGTCATCAAGGATTTATCCGGTGGCGAAAAAAATATGCTTCAATTAGCAAAAATTTCCTGCCAGGATGCCAACTTTTTACTTCTTGACGAGCCAACAAGCCACCTGGATACCTATTCGCAGAAAGCATTGGAAGATGCAATCAAGTCATATCGCGGAACAGTTTTGATGATTTCTCATGATTTTTATATGATTGCTAATTGTATGGATTATGTTCTCATTATCGAAGACTGTTCTGTTCGCAAAATGAGTATCCGTAAATTCCGCAAGATGATTTACGCAAATCATTTTGACCGGGATTACCTGGATTTAGAAGACAAGAAAAAAGCTGCTGAAGCTAAAATTGAAGCTGCTTTGCTTGCCAATAATTTTACACTTGCGAAAGCCCTGTCAGAAGAACTGGAGCCCATCATAGCCTTATTATCCTAATTTTTTCAGGAAATGCAGTGCGATTCTTATCACAAACACCGTCCAGGGAATTAAAGACAAGAATGAAAATGCCATCCCTATGATTCCAACGGTGGGTGGAACAAGCATAAAGAAACCCGCTGCAAGATACAACGTGACATAGATAAAAATCTGAATTGGTATCAAAACAACCATTACAATTGACAAAATTCCAGTGATTCTTTTTATACCGCAATAAATAATAGCTATTTACGC